>NZ_JAVJUO010000134.1:0-29141 GCF_040220555.1 Coleofasciculus sp. C1-SOL-03 | reverse complement strand
CGTACAGAATCTTGTTCGGTCAAGCTAACTTCTAAAAGCCGAAACGCCCTATTTTTCGTTCTCACTCTTCCTTGTCTACTGGTCTACCTGTCTTCCTTGTCTTACCTCAACCCCAATCTTAAAAAACCTACCCTTATGAGGTTAATGGAACTCCCCCACCCCCCAGGATCGATTGTCATAATAATCAGCTAATTTGCAGCACGATTCGACCATTTACTTGACCGTTTCTGAGACGATCAAAAATCTGATTAATCTCCTCTAACGGTTGCTTCTCCAAGGTTGGCTTCACCTTGCCTTCTGCCGCAAATTGTAAGCATTCTTGCATATCTTTGCGCGTCCCAACAATCGAACCGCGAATCGTAATCCGTTTTAATACCACCTCAAAGATAGGTGTGGGAAACTCTCCGGGAGGTAGCCCAACTAAAGCACAAGTACCACCTCGTCGCAGCGTCCCCAAAGCTTGACGAAACGCTGCGGTAGAAACAGCCGTAACTAAAGCACCATGCGCCCCACCAATTTTTTCGTGTACCACCGTAGCAGGGTCTTCTTTGGTCACATTCACCGTCAATTCTGCCCCCAATTGCTTGGCTAACTCCAGCTTCTCATCGCTGGTATCTAAGGCGACAACATGGAGTGCTAAAGCTTTGGCATACTGGACAGCAATGTGACCTAAACCCCCAATACCAGAAATCACCACCCATTCTCCGGGTTTCGTATTGGTTTCTTTCAACCCCTTATATGTGGTTACCCCAGCGCAGAGAATCGGACTCGCATCCGCAAAATCCACACCATCGGGAATCGGACTTACATAGTCAGCCGGTGCTACCATATACTCGGCATAACCGCCATTGACGGAGTACCCCGTGTTTTCTTGATCAGGACACAAGGTTTCCCAACCCGTGAAGCAATATTCACAATGACCACAGGCACTATGCAGCCAAGGAACACCGACGCGATCGCCTTCTTTATAGAACGTTACGCCATCACCCACAGCAGCGACATAACCCGCCCCCTCATGTCCAGGAATAAAAGGTAAGGTAGGCTTTAGGGGCCAATCCCCATCCGCTGCATGTAAGTCAGTATGGCAGACACCACAGGTAGCGGTACGGATGAGAACTTGTCCAGCTTGGGGTTCTGGAATCGGAACCGCTTCAATTGATAGGGGTTCGCCAAATTTATGCACCACGGCGGCTTTCATCGTGTTTGCCATAACCTTTATCCTTTCTGACTTGTCGGATTTGCTTGGCTTGATTTTAGGTTCACCTCCCCTAGGATTTCACCCTCGCAGGGAGGATATATAGCGCTACGCGCTGGGCAATGGGCAATGGGCAACACCTCGGCTTACCTCGGTGTTTCATATGCAATAGTGAAGAAAAACGCTTACTTTACAAGGAATTGAGCTACCGTAGGGTGGGCATTGCCCACCAGCCTTAAGTCAGTGCCATTTCACAGAGAAAGAACGGGAGAACGGAAGCCCCATATTTTTTAAATCGGGGATGAAGTTCGACACGGCTTTCTTTATTCGCTGTGCTAAACAAAAAGTCTATAGAATCTTCCTTCTTCTAGAAGGAAGAGTGTCAACTAGCTTGTTGATCCAGTAACTCCCGTTAGTGATCAAAAGAAGTCATACAGCGCTTTTCAAGTAAGTGAGGTACACAGACAGATCCCCGACTTCTCCAAGAAGTCGGGGATCTTGCTTAGAGACTGTACCTCATCAACCACCAAATCTGCTGTAAGTAGGTAGGGACGTGCCATAGTACATCTTAATTGTAGGGGCGGGTTTAGGGACTAACGCTAATTAAGAGCTGATAACTGAACAACAAAACCCGCCCTTATTCAACCCAATAATTGACCAACAAAATCCGCCTTGAGATGCTTCGCTTCGCTCAGCATGACCGATTCTACCAGAAAGCAATACCTTGATAAAAACCCCTCCCTAACCCTCCCCTTGTCAAGGGGAGGGAATGCCAATTCATCATTCAATCGCATCGCCAAATCTTAATCATTTTATCCGCACTTCCGCTGACAAGAATTTGTCCATCTAAACTAATTGCCACGGCATGTATAGCCGCCGCATGACCTTTCAGGGTGCGAAGTTTACGCCCTTTTCTAACCTGCCACAATTTAATCGTTTTATCGGCGCTACCACTAGCAAGAATCTGTCCATCGGGACTAAATGCCACCGCATTAACCCGATCATGATGCCCTTTTAACGTTCGCAGTATCCGTCCACTACTGAGTTGCCAAAGTTTAATCGTTCCATCGGCACTCCCACTGGCAAGAATCTGCCCATCAGAACTAAAGGCTATCCCATTTACACTATCAGTATGACCTGTAAGTGTATGCAATTCCCGCGCCTTTCCCACCTGCCATAATTTAATTGTTTTATCGCTACTCCCACTAGCGAGAATCTTGCCATCGGGACTAATCGCCACCCCATTGACTCCAGCAGTATGACCCTTAAACGTGCGTAGTTCTCGCCCTTTAGCCAGAGACCAAAGTTTAATCGTTTTATCATCGCTACCACTGGCAAGTAACTTCCCATCGGGACTAATTGTCACCGACTTAACCCCAGCAAATAAACCTGAATGTCCGGTTAAGGTTCGCCGTTCCTTCCCGGTACTAAGTTGCCAAAGTTTAATGGTTTTATCATTCCCGCCACTCACCATGATTTGCCCATTTGGACTAATCGCAATAGATTGAACATAACCAAACCTCCCTACATGTCCTTTGAGAGTTCGCTGTTCCTTTCCCGTTTGCACATCCCATAATTTAATTTTTCCATCTGTACTACCACTAACCACTGTTTCTCGATCTGGACTAATCGCAACGGCGTAGACAAAATACGTATGACCTTTAAGAGTATGAACACAGCGCCAGTTCTGCTGGAGTGGCTGCAAGACCACGTTTTGTAGCTTACTAATGCAGAAAAGGACATCTTGATAGTCTCGCAACTCTTGGTATTGCCAATACAGATTAGCGGCTTGATTAAAATCTGCGATCGCCTGTCGATGTTCGCCTAGTTGAGAATAGGCAAGTCCGCGATATTTATAGGCTTTAACCAAGTCAACATCCAGCCAGATCGCTTTACTAAAATAGTCGATTGCTTGCTGATATTGACAATCCTTTGCCAGTTCCATTCCCCAGTTATAATAGGTTGCCGCATCCACATCCTGGACAATCTCTGGCTGGGGTAATACCGAGGCAGATAACTTAAGCTGTTGGTAAGCCTCATTGATTTTTTTTAGTTTCTCTTGTCCTTTAGCTTGTCGTTGTGGATCATCAGGAAAACGATCCGGATGCCAACGCCTAGCTAATTCCCGATAAGCTTGTTTAACTTCTTCTAAAGACGCACCCGGTTGCAGTCCCAAAATTACATAATACTGATTAAGCTGATCCATAAAACTGATGAATTATGAATTTTAATTCCCTATTCCCCGTTCTCTGTTTCCCATTCCCTGTTCCCTGTTCCCCGTTCCCTATTGTCCATATCGCCAAATCTTAATTGTGCCATCGCCACTCCCACTGATAATCATCTCTCCATCTTGACTCAATGCAATCGAATTCACATCCCTGGTATGTCCAGCTAACGTCGCCGCCACCTTACCACCATGCAAATCCCACACCTTAATTGTGGCATCAGCGCTACCACTAACCAGCATTCGTCCATTATGACTGAATCTTACCGTTCGCACCCAATCCCCATGTCCTCTGAGAGTAGCCAGGAGTTTACCGTTCCCTAAATGCCATAATTTAATCGTCGTATCGCTGCTACCACTGGCAAGTATTTTCCCCTGAGGGTCAATCGCCACAGAATTGACATCTCGTTCATGACCTGTAAAAGTATTGACTAATTCACCATTATCCAGACGCCATAACTGCACCGTATTATCACTACTTCCACTCACCAAAAATTGCCCATTGGGGCTAAAGGTAACTGAATTAATCCCGCGTGAATGGTGGAAACTGTGGAGTAAATTACCTGTATCAATTTGCCAGACTTTAATGATTTGGCGATCGCAACCACTAGCCAGGAATTGTCCATCAGAACTTATTGCCAAACAAATCGACACTCTGGCATCGAAATAATCCGCGATCGTGCAGCTTACAAAACCGGATTGCCACTGCCATAATTCGATCGTATCATCCACGCTACCACTGGCAAGAATTTGACCATCAGGACTAAACGCCACCGACAACACAGGTTTTATATGTTTGATCAGTGTATGCAACAGTTCCCCTGTCTGAAGATTCCACAATTTAACCGTTTTATCAAAACTTCCACTCGCCAAACATTGTTCATCAGGACTAATTGCCACTGAACAAACCGAACTTGAATGACCGATGAGCGTATGAATGCATTTCCACGTCCTTCTCTGAGGAATGACTTGATTAATAGCAGGTATGGTTAACGTCTTTATCTGGGAAAAATAGCGGTAACGTGTCGTCGTTGCATCCGGATTCAACTCCTGTAAAACATCTCGCGCTTGTTGATAGCGCCTCCGGATGGCACGTTGCAACAATTTATCCAGAACTTGCTCTAATTCCGGACTCAGGGACGTAGTTAAATAATCTCGCCACACCCAATCTCCCTCATTCACACAATAAAGTTCTAGGGGATGGCGTCGAGTCAACAGATGAATACAAATTACACCCAGGCTATATAAATCACTCGCAAAAAATGCTTTACCTAACGCCTGTTCCGGTGCCGCATAGCCAGCGGAACCAATAATTGTTCCTTTGCGAGTCAGGGCGGTAATCGTAGCAAATTTAGCCGCACCAAAATCCACAAGTACCAGTTGTCCTTTTCTGGCTCCCCGGAAATTGGAGCAAGAACGACAAATCACATTGGCTGGCTTAATATCCCGATGAATAACATTATGACTATGAATAAACTCGAGCAATGGTAGCAAACTATTGAGTAAGTCGCGAATTTGCTGTTCAGTGAAAGCACCTTGAACCTTTACCATTTGAGCTAAATCGTACCCCGGAATATATTCTTGTACCAAATACTGGCGATTATCCTGATCAAAATGGGCAAACAGTTCTGGAATTTGGGGATGGTAGCCTAAATCATCAAGACGCACCGCTTCTTGCTCAAAAAGTTCCGCCGCTTTCTGGACAGTATCGGTTCCTTGAGCTTGAGGATAAAATTGTTTAATCACACAATGGGGTTTAGATGGTTTATCCTCATCCACAGCTAAAAATGTTCTGCCAAATCCCCCCTGTCCAATCAGTTGAAGCCCCCGATAACGCTCTCTCAATAGCAAATTTGACCCACAACTTTGGCAAAATCGATTACCATCGGGGTTTTGAGGCTGTAGGCATTTAGGGTTGAGACAGTAGCTCATAATTATTTGTCAGGGAACAGGGAACAGGGAACAGGCAATAGGCAATAGGCAATAGGGAACAGGAAAAAAATCTCACAAATTATTGCGGATTGCTATAAATGCTCGGAAACTGTAGAATATTGTATTATGTTCTCAACTTATTGACAGATAGAATTGCGATCGCGGCGCAAGGCTGATCGGACTGGAGTTCAGGCGCGATCGCACGCCTCAAGCCTACGCCATAGTTTGATCGTCTTGTCGCTACTCCCACTAATGAATTCCTGTCCATCGGGACTGAAAACCACAGATGTCACCGCACCCCCATGTTCCGATAAGGTGCTAATTAACTCCCCATCCTCCAAATTCCAGAGTTTCAGGGTTTGGTCACAACTTCCACTGACTAAGATTTTACTATCCAGACTAAAGGCAAGACAGCGCACCTCATCAGTATGTCCCTTTAATGTATACCTTTCCTGTCCACTTCTCATGTCCCATAATTTAATTGTACAGTCTGCACTTCCACTCGCCAGCCATTGTCCATCGGGGCTAAATATGACCGTATAAATCCCGCCTTGATGCCCGTTGAGGGTGATCGTATCGTGGCGAACAGAGGAACGCACATCCCAGAGTTTAATCATGCCATCCCGACTCCCACTGGCAAGGATTTGCCCATCAGGACTAAAAGTTACTGTATAAACTTTGTCCCCATGTCCCTTAAAAATGCGTTTTTGGGCTAACGTATTAGCATCCCAAAGCTTAACCGTACAGTCAGCACTCCCACTCGCCAAGGTTAAACCATCGGGACTAAAGGCGACGGCGAGAAAATAGTAAAAATAGCCTTTGAGACTACGTTTTTGCTGTCCAGTACGAGTATCCCACAGCTTAATCGTATGATCCGCACTACCACTGGCTAGGGTTTGTGCGTGAGGATTAAAGGCGATGGATAAAACCGCGTGGGAATGTCCTTTAAGGATGAGGTGTTTTTGTCCAGTTTGAATATTCCACAATTGAATTGTATTGTTAATCGTGTTAGTGGCAATAATTTGTCCGTCTGGATGAAGAGTCAGCGTGGTAATTGGCGCTAAATTTCCGGTGAGGGTGTTGACACATTGCCATTGGGGAATGGTGTCGGGTAAAAGCGGTTGGATGTCTACAGTAGACTGAATCGTGGGAGAATTGGGTTCTGGGGTTGAGAATTGTGCGATCGCATCGTGTAATTCTGCAATCTGGGATTTAAGCGAATCGGAGTTGGTAACTTGTTGCTGGAGGAGTGCGATCGCATCGTGTAATTGTGCAATCTGGGATTTAAGCGAATCGGAGTTAGTAACTCGTTGCTGGAGTTGTGCGATCGCATCGTGTAATTCTGCAATCTGGGATTGTAGAGAGTCTAAGTTAGTAACTCGTTGCTGGAGGAGTGCGATCGCGGTTTCTGTCTGTTGATGAGTCTTCTGATCAAATCGCCCTCGATTAGCTAAATTTAATCCCAGAGTAATCGTAATCGGTGCGGCGGCGTAAACCGCCTGCTGAGTTGCAGCGGCGATAACCGTTCCCAATGCTGAACCAGCGAGGAAAAGGTATTCAGTAATCTTTAACCAGTGGCGGTTACTCATAGCGGGTGCAACGGGAATCTGGGTTGCGGGATTAGGTAAAAGGGTAGCCTAATTTTCACCACATCTGGCAAAAAAGGCGGAAACATTTTTGTTTTTTGTGTAGGGGCGGGTTTGACTACTATCATTTTTTACCCCACCCAAATTCTGGGGAAGGGCGGGTTTTGTATAAAGGGTATTGGATTTTACCCGAATTTATTGGCTAAACCCGCCCCTACTACCGAACCCACACTCTAATCCTGGAGAACCTCAGCTACCCGCTTTAAGATTTGAAGCAGATCATAAAGCTGGTTGCGGCGAGGAAGAAGCGAAAAGACATCAGATATATCGTACTCAGGAAATGCTTGTTGACTTAACTTCAAAAAAGTAAACGTTCCCCCATTTGTCACCATACCATAAACGGGTTGATCAGGATGACGGTTCGCCATCATATAAGCCAAAGCTTGGGGAATCGCTAACTCAATAGTAAGGTCACTGTGTTTAGCTTCCAGTACCACAACCCAGAATTGCTCATCCTCCGTTCGCCGAAGATTAAATTTGGTATGGACATCGTTTAGGGTTTTAATCGTTTGGATAATTGCGGTTTGAACCATCTGTCTGGTTTTGTTTCAGTCGTTCTAGCTAATTTTACACTTCATAGGTTAATACCAAGAGGTGTAGAGGTGTAGGTGTAGGGTGCGTTAGGCGCATAGTTTTTATTCACTTTTATTCCCAACAGAACACCCGTGCGCCGTAACGCACCAACCAAGGTGGTGCTGAGGCTTGTTACTCGCGATCGCTTGACATGATAGGTTTTAATTTTGATTACTTATCTGCCGCTAACTGCTATTACTAGATGGACTGCAATATTCTACAAAATTACCGATTTGAAGCCCAAAAAGTTAAGATAGCAAGAGGGCAAAAGAGAAAAGAGCTACGGAAGAATCCTGGGAGCGACACGCACAACTCGCAACCCGATATTATTGAACCTGTAGTCGGCGAAGTAGTAGTAGTTACGGTAGGCACAACGGCAGTAATCCGGGTCATAGCTCCAACACCCGCCGCGTCTTATTTTTGTAGTACTTGCGTCAGTTGATAGCCAAGCACTACCATCCGTTGGGGCATTTTCATAACTATCGTGATAGTCATCTTCGCACCACTCGTACACATTGCCATGCATATCGTAGAGTCCAAAAGCGTTGGCAACCTGAAAATATCCAACTGGCGTGGTTTGTTCTCGATATTCTCCTTTAGGACTCTCCCCATAGGTATAGTTGCCGTCATAGTTAACATAGTCAGTAGTAATAATCTTGCCAAAATGAAAAGGAGTCGTAGTTCCAGCACGACAGGCATATTCCCATTCGGCTTCTGTGGGGAGACGATAGTCTTTTTTTGTCCTTTGACTTAGCCGCACACAAAATTCTTTGGCATCGTACCAAGAGACGCATTCAACGGGTCTATTCCATCGACTAAAAGTTTGAATCATAGACTCATACTTATCTGGTCTCCCCCTTTTTAAGGGGGACGGAAGGGGGATCTCTTTGGGATCATCTTTAAAGTGAGATGGGTCTGGGTCTAACTCACGCTCTACAGGTTCCCATCCAGCAACAACACGCCATTGAGCCTGGGTAATTGGATAGCGCCCTATAAAAAATGATGGAACAGTCACTCGATGTTGGGGACTTTCATTTTTTCTTCGCTCTAGCTCATCATCCGGTGAACCCATCAGGAATGTACCATCAGGAATCAGTGTCATCTCCAGTCCGATATTTTCCTCTAGAAATTCCGTGTAATATCGGGCTTGTCCTTGCTCTTTGCGGATAACCAGTTTTACCATATATTGTAGGGGCGCACCGACGTGCGCCCAGAAACCCATCCAACTCCCTTCCACTATTGTACTTGTCGGTTGGGTTGACGCCTGTTACCCAATAGAATCTTAGGCTAAAGCACTTACTACGAACACTTATGCAATTAGAAGACTACTTTGATTTTTTAGCCCCTGATGATATTCGCCTCAAAGGAACACGCATCGGCATTGAACATATCCTCTACCAATATATCCATCGCGCTCAAACTCCAGAAGCCATAGCTGAACGTTATCGAACCGTAACACTAGAACAGGTTCATGCGACGATTTTATATTATTTACACAACCAAGAAACTGTGAGTGCCTATCTAGCCGATTGGTTGGCATGGAGTCATCAGATGCGAAAACAACAGCAAGAAAATCCGCCGCCATTTATTGGAAAATTACAAGCGTTGAAGGCAAAAAAACAAGTAGATACTCAAACTGAGACTTCAACCGTAGAGGTTAGTGGATGACCATTAAGTATCTCCTCGAGCGGACTTTCATTTTTTCGTCGTTTTGGCTCATCTTCCGGTGAACCCATCAGAAATGTACCACCAGGAATCAGTGTCATCTCCAGTCCGATATTTTTCTCTAGAAATTCCGTGTAATATCGAGCTTGTCTTCGCTCTTTGCGGATAACCAGTTTGACCATATATTGTAGGGGCGCACCAACGTGCGCCCAGAAACCAATCCAACTCGCTTCCACTATTTTACTTGTAAGTTGGGTTGACGCCAGAAAACCCAACAGAATCTTAGGCTAAAGCCCTTACTACGAACACTTATGCAATTATAAAACTACTTTAAAAGCCGCAGATGTTATAGGTGTAGGGTGCGTTAGGCGCATAATTTTTATTCACTTTTATCCCCAACAAAATACCCGTGCGCCGTAACGCACCACCTGGATTATAACCACCTGGTTTGGTGCGTTACGCTTCGCTAACGCACCCTACAAAATTACTAGGTTTAGTATATATTATAAGTGTAGGGTGCGTTAGGCGCATAGTTTTTATTCACTTTTATCCTCAACAAAACACCTGTGCGCCGTAACGCACCACCTGGATTGTCGCCACCTGGGTTGGTGCGTTACGCTTCGCTAACGCACCCTACAAAAATTACTAGAACAGGTTTATGCTATTATTTTATACCATTTACACAACCAAGAAACCGTGAGTGCCTATCTAGCCGATTGGTTAGTATGGAGTCATCATATACGGAAACAACAGCAAGACAATCCGCCGCCATTTATTGAAAAAATACGAGCATTGAAGGCACAAAAACAAGCGGGTTTTATGAGCGCACGTTGGTGCTACCCTACAGTTTATGGGCGTAATGCTAATGCATCAAATTAGGTTGAGCGACACGCACCACTCGCAGTCCGACGCGGTAGTTTTTACTGCCGATATCGAGGTAAACACGGTAAGCACAACGACAATAATTCGGGTGGTCGTCCCAACTACCACCGCGCAGTATTTTTGTCGTGTTTATATTACTTGATAGCCAAGCATTGCCATCCGTTGGGGCATTTTCATAATTTTGGTGATAATAATCTTTACACCACTCGTAGACATTTCCATGCATATCATATAGCCCAAAGGCATTGGGTGGAAAACGACCGACTGGTGTTGTTTGTCCTCGATACTCTCCTTTGGGTTCATCAGCATAGATAGAAGCAGCATTGTAGTTCGCCAAGTTATCCGTCAACGTTTCGCCAAAATGAAACGGTGGATAGGAGATATTTTCGCTTAAATCATCACTTACTGCTCGACAAGCATATTCCCACTCGGCTTCTGTAGGTAGGCGATAGTCTTGTCCAGTTAGTTGAGAAAGTCTCTGACAAAACTCGATAGCATCGTACCAACTCACTCGTTCTACAGGTCTATCCCATCGGCTAGGAGATTCCACCCCAGCCTCTTGTTGGAAAGAGGACTCTAAAGTCTGCTTGGTGAAGGAGAATTTAGAGGGATTGCCTATAAAATTAGCTGGTTCTGGGTTAAGGTCACGATCAACCTTGAGATGAGTCATATTCGCCACAGCCTTCCATTGCCCCTGAGTGATGGGATATTTCCCAATAAAAAAGGGTGACACTGTGACTTGGTGTTGCGGTCTTTCCCGCTTAAAAAAATCAAAATCATATTTTTCACATAGTCTCTCGATTTCCTCATCCTCTGTCCCCATCAAAAATGTGCCACCGGGGATATAAACCATATCCATAGTAATGCCATCGCCTAAGTCTTCCGTCAAATAGTGAGCCGTTTTGGTTTCAGTGTTGACGATTTCACCTTGACGGTTTACCGTAACCGTTTCAAAACTAAATGGAGTCAGATTTTCAACAACCCTATCAGCCGCATCACTATCATCATCTGTATCGATAAATACGACATCAAACGTATAGGTATCCAGGCTCAATTCCTCTACCTCTGAACCCGGAGCCGTCTCCTCTCCCTCTGCGGCAATCTCATAACCCAACTGCTGTAAAATGTCCTGAGTAACCCTAGCAAAAGGCTTAACAATTGACCCAATCGCTTCATCTTCAATCTGGTCTGGATTTCGCAACCAAGCGACAAACTCCCGTAGAGTTTTACCCAATTTCTTCGCTAAATCACGAGATACTTGATCCAAGACTTGCTCACTATCAGGAACGGGAACCAACTTCAGTAATTCTTCCCGCACCCCATCGATAAACTCATACTGCACTTGCTCTGGATTCGTCTCTGGGGTAATCTCTGTCACAGGTTGGAGTAATCCGCCTAAAAACACCTCCGCCACCTGGATTTGTTGTGATTCCTCTAACATCGAGTCTTGGATTAATCGCACCACGGGCATGGTAATGATTGGTGCAGCCGCTAACAATCCCGCCAATCGTTGAGCCAGGGGCGAGGCATTCAAGGTAAAATGAGATACTCGCTCCTGTGCTGTGGGCGTTTGTGCCGATTTTGTTCTCTTCGATGCGGCTAATAAATCTGGGCGCAACACATAACCGGGCGTCTGTGCTTCCCCTTGTCCCGTGAGCATTTGACTCCAAACCCTTGCCCGTTCGGGTTCCAGAGTTATCACCGGGATATTAATCCCCTGAGTCAGACGACGCCGTTTTGCCAGACGATTCACCTCAACTCTGAGATGGGGATTCAGCAGGCTGATTCCTGAACTGCGGAATTGGGCTGGAGTTGCGACACCGAGGGCTGTACGAGACCACATCCAGGCGGGTAGCATTTGTAAAATCACCACCGGATTGCTGGCTGTCCATTCAGCTAAAATCGAGAGGATTTGAGCATCGCGCCACAATTCATCGGTTGTATCACTCACCAGGATAATCAAGCGGCGGTTTTGCGGGTCAATCAGTTCTTTGGCAGAATGGGAGCCAGTTTGAGAGCGTAAATAAATCTGGTTTGCCTGATCCCGCCCCATCCCCCACACCCGCACATCGCGAAACATGCCATAGTGCTTTAAGGTTTGCTCCAGTTCATCAACCGCATGTCGCCAGAGGATCATCGATTCACTTTCATCAATGACTAAGGCTAACTCTAACCAGGGTTCTAGCGCAGGTTGTAACTGGGGTATCCACAAATCAGTTTGAGCAATCCAATCCACCGTGGCTGACTCATCAATCACCTGTTCTGTGGAGGAGGGGACGTTTCGCAATAAGGGTTTGAGGGCGCGAATAAAGTCGAGGGGTTCGCGCAGAGAACGAGCATCGGGAACGGATAGAGGGATATAGTCTGATTCAGGGGTGCGGGGGGTGCGGGTTTGAGTCGTTGCATAAATGCCAACGGTGGAGGGTGTTATGGCTGGAGGGGGGTGGTTGATGGTTGGGGTTGAAGGGGTTTCGATGGGTTGCTGAATTGGGGGTGGAGAGGGCGTCTGGGTTTCGGTGTCTGGGGATGGTGTGGGGGGTGGGGGCTGGGTTTGGATGCGTTTTTGACGTTCGAGCGTTAGCCACAGTAAATCGGCGACTTCTGTTGGGTTTAAGTCGAGTTCGGAGCGGAGAATTGTGATGAGTTGATCGAGCATGGTAAGGAAGAAGAAAGGGTGTAGGGTGACATCAGAATTATATTTTTTAACGCAGAGGAGCGCAGAGGTTTACGCAGAGGGGCGCAGAGGGGTTAAAGGGTTGGGAGAATGTTTTTAGGGAATGGGGAAATAACGGGAAATTATCGTAGGGGCGCACCGACGTGCGCCCGGAAAACTACCGACGTGCGCCCGGAAAACTAATTCCATCTTAGATTTTTCACCACTCACATTAAACCGCCTTGGGTTCAAACCCAAGGCTCAAAGCTCAAGTCAGCTAAAGCTGACTGCATAAAAGTTTTAGTCTATTTTATAGTGTTCACGGTTACAAACTCAGCAAAGTGAAGGAATAACAGCGAAGCATCTGACGAGATTCTAGGCTAACGCCGAGCTTCGCTAACACTCCGCTATCGCTGCGTTCAGAATGACAGACTTTGAGCCGGATAAATATAGTATTAAGGGGATACGTTAAGACATCAGTTGATCCCAAAACGAAACTTAAAGGAAATGACCAATGACCAATGACCAATGACACCCTATTGATCAACGGCGCTATCGAGACGCTTTAATAAAAGCTGCTTCAACGAGTCTTGATCCATAGCATCAGGTTGGACTTGTCGGGAGAATAAATAAATGGTACTTAAAAGTTGGTCAGTGGCAACGTCTTTTCCTTGCTGTTGCTGCACAAAGTCTTGAATCAGTTGATTAATCGTTCCTTGCGCCTGTTGCCAATGCTGTTCTCCTAATTCTTTGGCAAAATGGGCATTAACCACTTCACTGAGAAACTCGGCATCATTGGGTTCTGGCATTCTTACCCGGATACAGCGCCGCAAAAAGGCAGGGGGAAAGTCTCGTTCCCCGTTACTGGTCATTACAACAATGGGGAATTTAGTACACTGTACCTGACCCCGTTGTATCTCAGTATCTAGTCCGGGATCAGCGGTTCTTACGGTGACGGATGGAGTCTGTAGGCGTTCTAGTTCAGGAATGGAATAGCCTCCTTCTTCAAAAAGATTGAGTAAATCGTTGGGGAGGTTGATATCGCTTTTGTCAATTTCATCAATGAGTAAGACTCTGGGGTGATAGCTGGGTAAAAAGGCGGTTCCCACGGCTCCTAGCTGCAAATACTGACCGATATTTTCTTCGAGTTGCTGTGGCGGCGCTTGACCTAATTCTTGTTTAAGCTTGAGCAATTGTAGGTTTTGCAGTCGCGCGATCGCGTCGTAGTTATAGAGTCCATTTTGCAGGCTAGTCCGAGTGGTGATTGACCAAGCTAGAATTGGACCAAGTTGCAACTCATAGGCGATCGCATACGCTAGAGAGGTTTTCCCAGAACCCGGACGTCCGGTGACAAGGAGGGGACGGCGCAGATAAATAGCTGCATTGACGCCTTCAATCAGTTCCTTGTACGCCTGATAGATTTTCGCTTTTTTTCCTTGAGTGTCTGGATCAATTGTATCACGGTTTTGGGGCGGATAAAGCACCCGGAAACTTTTGCCCCGTTGATAGTCTCGACTATCTTCTTTTACAAGATTTAGAGTCTTTTGCCACCGAGATTTGAGAGCTTTTTCATTAACATCTTGGTGACGCTTGAACTGTCGCCAACTGGGAGGATCAGGCAAGGTTTTAATTGCATGATGTGGTTCTCGATTTCCGTAAAATATTTTCCAATCGGTCATAATTTATAAATAAGGCAGAAGATAGAAAAGAAAAAGTCAATTTGTAAATGTAAACCCGCGCAGGCGGGTTTTGTTTGTATAGCTGCGGTTTCAACCGCCCCATCTTAAAGGATTTAGGGGAGGATTGCGCTCTGGATTATCCAGCAACATCGCCGCATGATAGCCCCACTGCTTTTGCGGGTTGGGACTGCCATAAGCTGCTTTTCGTTTGAGCCAGAGTTGATCAATTAAGTGATTGTGATCCAGTAAACACTTAGCACAAAGCAGGTGATCAAAATGAGACATATCATCATTCTCTAAATCCCGCGATCGCAGCCACAGGGCTAAGGGAACTCCAGTCTCATAGAGGGCAAAAAATAGATCCTCTCGCTCCATGTCTGATTCTGGCAAAAAACAACTTAAACCAATGGTTTGCTGCTCATTGAGTTCTTGCTCTAATCCCGAATAACAATAACTTTTTTCGTGTTCTAAGCGTTTAATTCGCGTGGGCAAAACCTCCTTTTCAAATACTTTAATCCAATTCCAGACGCATTCGAGTTTATCGGCGTAATAGGCATCAAACAGTCGTTCGTAAGAGCGAACAATCACTCGGTATTCCCGTCCCAGTTGCCGTTTTCTCCGAGGTAATCTGGGAATTAACCATAGGTCAACGGATTCGGCTAAGTAATCAAAGGGTAAAAAGAGTTCAATGACTAAATTATACGTGCCTGGACTCCCTCGCAGATAAATATCACCACACTGTTTTAATAAATCTTTTAAGTATTGAGATATTTTCTCCTCTAATGTTTCATCGGTGGATACCTGACAAGTGATAATCGCTGAATTATCGGGATGAGACTGATAGGGAGACTTCGGATCGGGTTTGAGTAAAATAGGAATAGGGGCTTTATCCTCTAGCTGCAAATGAGCGGTTAGATGCAAGGGTTCATGGGGATGTTGTTGTTGGATTACGACTAACAAACAAGCATTCAATTTTCCCTTAGCCGCGCCTATATCGTTATCAGAACCGCTATAGTTCCTGCTTTTTAACCATGCCTTCAATTGGTCTCGCAATTCCGGCGCTATCTTGGGATGACAACTGAGAATGTGCAGTACGGAAATAATTGATGACGTGCCATCCGGCTTTTGAGGAAACTGTTCTCGGATAACAGTTAAAAAACTATCAATGCTCAACGATTCATCCCAGGCTAGCCAGTGGTTGAGCGCATAAGCCGAAACTCCTTCCATCATTGCCCAAGTGAGAATCGGGCGATCAATTTGCTCTAGATAGGGCTGCAAAATTCCTAAATCATCATCAGGGATTTGAGCGGATTTGGATACGGTTTTGAGTAGAGATGTTACCGAATATTTCACTAACGGCAAACGGCTGCCTTTTCCCATAAAGGTGGGTTCTTGGCGACCTGTTTCTAAGCGTTTCGAGGCTTGGTCAAAGGCTTGTCCAATGGTGACAATTCCATCGTCATCGGCTTTATCCTGGGACAACGCCTCGATTAATGCGCCTGTAAATTCACTATGACGTTTTGACTTTCTCGCCCATGAATCTTCATAGGATTGACAAGCGGCGATAAAATAGTAGGTGGTATTTTTTTGGAAAATGTTAAAACTATGATTTATTTCTTGAATTCACGCCCCGCTATGGCAAGCATCGAGAATAACAATTAGACTACTTAATTCTGTATTGTTAATCAGTTTGGTAATGCTCTCTAGGGGAATGGCATTATCCTTAACCACCCATTGATTCTCTTTTTTACTCAATTGACAGTCAGATGCAGCCAAATAACCCTTTTGTGATACTTCGTCGGTGAGGGGATCTTGTTGCTTCTCTAAAACGCCATGACCGGAAAAGTAAATAATCGCGTCTTGATTTTTGGCTTGCTCACTGAGAAAGGTTTTCAATGCTTGAATGAGTTCATCCCCAGTGACCTGACCTGACAAAAGCGTAATATGATTGCGGGGACAATTTCCATAGTCTTCCAGAAGCTGGGCAAAATCTTTGGCGTCGTTGACTGACTTGCTCAGATCCTGTAAGTATTGACTATTGTAGGTTTCAATTCCAACGATTAAAGCATATCGAGCCATTTTTCTGAAAACGAATGAATGTCTCTAACGTTTAGAGCCTCCTCTAGACGAGGATAGCATCTGTGATGTAGGATATGAAACACCTGTTGTCCCTCTGTTGGGGCGACCCTTTGATATAAATTAGCAATATGTAGGGGCGACCCGCTTGTATAACTTAACAATTGTAGTCCTCTCAATTTGATCGGGTCGCCCTCTCCTCTGTAAAAGACTGTAGGGGGTAATGGTGTACCTGATTGAAGGGAAAACTGCTATAAAAGAGTTAAATTGCTCACCCTACTCAAGATTGCAAAATGTCAGATCCGCAAACTCAACGTTTCTTCATGGCTGATGAGGACGGAGAACCGTTAGAAGTTGTCCTTTATTCTAAAAATCCAGTTGAACTTGATCCAGCGAAAACTCCGGTTATAACTTCTGATGAAGAGGAGGATGAGTGGGAAGAAAAAGGAGCCGCAGATGTCGCGATCGCCTCAATCCAACACGCCCATAAATACATCCGCTTCTACACTAAATATGTTATTGGGGCATTTAAAGAGTTTTCGTCGGCAGAAATTGAAGAGATGAATATTAAATTTGGTCTAAAAATTGCGGGAAAAACGGGTCTACCCATGCTGGCTGAAGGGTCAAGTAACGCTGATTTTGAAGTTTCAATTAAGTGCAAGTTTCCCAATAAAATAGTAACCGTTGAGGATAATAAAATTGCTAGTGGTGGCTGACGACGTGACACCACCTAATATCATGTCCGGTTGAATACCCATAATTACGGTGAGGGGGTGAGGGGGAGAAGTTTTTATTATGGGTGATTTGCCGGACATCATATATAGCAGTCACCAAGGCGATTAGGACAAAGGAAGGTGCTGAAACCTTGACCAGTCAATCTTTTCCCTTCTGCCCTCTGCCCTCTGCCCTCTGCCTTTTGCTATAAAAGAATGGACGAGATTTTGCGGTTAAATCGGGCGCACGTCGGTGCGCCCCTACAGCAACGTTTCCAAACAAATGACCAATGACCAATGACCAATAATAATTAAAGCGCCTGCGCCCGCAACCACGCTACTGGTAAATAAAGCAACTTCCGCCCCTTAGACACATAAGCCCGTTGCGTAAATACATCATAATTATTACGCTCAATGACATCTAAAATCCCTTGATACAGCATTGTCGCCGCCCAGACGGGCCAACGCGCATCCCGACTCAGCGCCCCAATACCCTTTTCTGCGTAAGTATAAAACTTACGCGCCCGTTGAATTTGGAAGCGCATTAATTCCTGCCAGCGCTCGTCCACAACTCCCTTAAATAAGTCTTCTTCGGTATAATTAAATAGCGCCAATTCATCTAATGGCAGATAAATTCGACCTCGTTGAGCATCTTCGCCAACATCGCGGAGGATATTGGTTAACTGCTTGGCAATCCCCAACGCGATCGCTTCCTCTATCGGATTCGTGTCAAATTGACTCGTCCAGGGCGTTTGACTCCAAGCTAAGTCAAATCCTAGCACCGGACTGGTCATTAACCCCACCGTACCCGCCACACGATAGCAGTACAGCTGAAGTTCTTCAAAGGTTTCATAACGGCTGCGAGATAAGTCCATCCGTTGACCGGCAATCATATCCCGAAACGGCTGAATATCCATCGGAAACCGTTGCAACGTATCCACTAACGCCACATCCGCATCCTCGATGGGCTGTCCCGCAAAAACAGATTCTAACTGCTGTTCCCAGCGATTCAAGGTTTCCGGCGTGGTTAAACGGGCTTGGGGACCATCCACCAGTTCATCGGTTCGCCGACACCAGAAGTAGATTGCCCATATCGCACGCCGCTTTTGTTCTGGCATCAGTAAGGTAGCCAGATAAAACGTCTTGGCGTATTTTGCTGTAATCTGACGACAGATTTCATAAGCCTCAGATTCAGAAACCAGCTTTCTCATGGGCGGAGATTTAGGCAATTGAAGCATTCGTTGCAGGTAATTCGGTTAGGGGCGAAGGAGTAGATCCTGGATTAAGTCATAGCAGTTAGCTGTCAAAAGAAGTCAAAAGAATGGTACTGACTCCTATAGTCGAGAAACACGTTTCCCAGAACCCAAGCTCAAGTACGCTAAAATTTAGCGGGTCAGTCTTGGAACCCAGTTCAACGAAACGCCAGCTTCCAGCCCGTAGACAAAAAACAGCTTCTCGCCGATTTTAGTTCCAGGGCTTTAGCTGGGATAGTTACGGTAAAGACGGATAGTGGGGTGAGGATAATGAGTTTTTCTCTTAACCCGCCCCGACAACCTCTTTACTGTCCACCGGTTTAAACACCCGTTGACTTGACCCTCCTGACTCATGACGCCTGACAATCACCTGCGATGTCAGCTTACCAGAAAGTACGGCACCCTCCATACTGGCAAGGTAACGTTGCATGGTGTAATCGCCAGTCAAGTAAAAATTGGGGATGGGTGTTTCTTGGGAGGGACGATGGGCTTGTCGTCCCGGAATGGCTTTGTAAACGGAACGTGGAGTTTTGACAATGTGATACTTGAGCAACTGGGCAGGGCTATCACTATCAAAATGGTTGGGGAAGAGTTTCTTGAGTTCTTCCAGCGTCGCCGCCACAATATCCTGATCGGATTTACCAATCCAATCTTTCGCTGGGGCGAGAACTAACTCCAACATCGAACGGTCAGGGTTAGCGTATTCCCGACAGGTATTGCTCATGTCAGCATATACTGACAAAAGGGGCGATCGCGAAAACAATAGATGATCAATATCTGTTAATTTCCGGTCAAACCACAAATGCAGGTTAATCACCGGAACCCCTTCTAACCCTTCTAGCTTATTGAAAAAGTCCATCTCGCGCCAAGGTTGAGGCAAGATTAATTTTAAGGGATCAACAGGCATGGCTGAGACATAAGCATCTGCTGTCAGCATTTCGTCCCCATTTTCACCCCGAATCAAAAATCCTTGTACCGTCTGATCCGGATTGAGTAAAAATTCCTTCACCGGAACATTTAATCGTACCTCCCCACCCCTGGCGGTAATATAGTCTACCAAGGGTTGACAGAGGCGCTCCGTTGGGGAACCATCCAGGAATGCCATTTTCGACCCATTCTTTTCCTGGAGAAAGCGATTCAGCGCCGTCAACACCACCGTTGCCGAAATTTCATCGGGGTTGATAAAATTCAGCGCTTTCGCCATGGCGATAAAGACTTGCTTTTCTACCCGTGGCGGTATAGTTTGACGCTGTAACCACTCGGAGAAGGAATACTTGTCCATCTCCTCAACATACTTCTGACCATTGATAATGGCTGGGATCAAACCCAAGCCAAACCTAATCTTCTCCGACCAGGTTAGCATTGCGTTATTCCGCAGAATCGCAATAATTCCGTTAATCGGTGCCGGCAAATCCGGAAAATCAAACCGAGAATAGGTGCCGGGTTTCTCCGGCTGATTGAAAATCATGGTATGGTCTTTCCACTGGAGCCGATCCTCAATCTCTAGCTCCTTAAAGAGCTGTAGCATATTGGGATAGGCGCCAAAGAAGATATGTAATCCGGTTTCATACCAGTCTCCGTCTTCATCTTGCCAAGCGGCAACTTTTCCGCCGAGAACGTCCCGACGTTCTAAAACAATAGGGGTGTGACCTGCATCCGTGAGATATTTGGCACAGGAAAGTCCAGCTAAACCCGCTCCAGCGATCGCAACTCGCATCTGATAGTAATACTCTTTAGTTAGGTGCTTGTCGGTGTACTCTGGATTTCATTATACTTTGCAATCCGTTACATTTGGTCAAAACTGTCGCCGACTTCCTAGAATTAGCGAAGAGGCGGGGGGTAGAGGTGCAGCTTACAGGTGTCGGGTTTCTACTGTGGGGTTGGGGGGACCAGCTGGACAAGAGGACAAGGGAGAAAACCTCTGCTGTTAACTAAACCCGCCCTCACTAACTTTTGAGTTCACTCCACTCCCCCTGCTCCCAGACGCGCCATGGCGCGTCTCTACATTGTTTCCCCTGCTGCCCCTGCTCTTTCATCTTCCCCATCTCCCTCACCCGTTCCCACGGTCATCAATGATGAACAAACCGACTCAGCTAATCTACCCTACCGTCGATCTATTCTTATATGACCTGCGCGAGAGTTTCGGTCACTCTCTCCCTGAAATCCATCACTACCGCCACCAATTTTGGCAAAAAATCGATCCCAACTTAGACGACGATAAACTCAACCAATTAGCCACCCTAGAAAATCCGGAAGCAGATTATGTTCAACTGTTGGTTAAGGCGTTTGAATCTCCCTTAGATGGATACTATCGGGCGCTACAACTCGGAGATGCTTACGCCCTACAAGTCAATTGTTCGGGGGACTATAAAGACCCAGAAACGAAACAACCGAATGATTCGACCCAACGGATTGAAACGTTGAGCAAACTCAAAAAAATTATTGCCTCTCACATTAATCATCAGTTGGATACCTGGGAACTGCTCCCCACCCAGCAAGGCACAATTGGTCAAACCTGGTTAGTGTCGGTGCAAATTGCTGATAGTAATCAAGATCCCAAACAACTGGCTAAAGACTGTTATAAACAGCTCACCCCTAATCCTAAATGGATTCCTGAATTTAGAGAACAAGGACGATTGTTGGGGGCGAGGGTATTTGAATATTGGCATTCTCCCGATAATTGGCAGCAAGACTGGGAGTCGTTTAGTCAAGAAAACTATCATTTGATTATTTGCATGTTTCCCGCTGGCAAAAAAGTCACAGAAATTCGGCAAAATATGTATGATATTCACTTGGATTTAATCCGCTTATTTAGCTATCGCCATAAAATTATTTGGGCATACTGGCAAAGTCGCTGCCGTACCCAAGAATTAAAACTTCAGGCTTATGAGATTAGAGGTTTAGTTGCCAGTGTCCGTACCTTGCCTAATCCAATTCCGGCTCAAGGGTTGAATTTAAAAGAACTTCAAACAACTTTAATCCAAACTTTGCCCACATTATCTGATTATTCCATGAATTTAAATGACCTAGATTATTATATGAGAACGATTCAGGGAAATTTAGAAAATTATCAAAAGCGGATTCAAAAGCTGGAACGCGAAACAAGCAGCTATTTAAAATTTTTGAATCATTTTAGTGAAGTGGCAGATGAAAAATATCTGCAACAAGTTGCCACAGATAGCGCGACATTCCGTCCCGGATTACCCTTAATGGAAAATTTAATTCGCACGATTGGTAGTGTGAGTGGTATTGAACAAACCAAAAGCAATCGCACGCTGAATACGACAGTTGCTTTAATTGGTATCGGATTAATTGTCAGCAGTATCGCCGCCACGGTTTTGGTCGAACAACTGCCCCCCGCCAAAGAGACGCCATTTTTGTTCACTCCGGTATTTTGGGGAAGTATTAGCACAGGCGTCATCGCTGTAGTGATTGCCTTTATTTTTCTGTTTCGCGATCGCCGTTAGGAAAAATGTTGAGTGTTGACCCTTCACGACCTTTAAGGGAACCTGGTCTGTAGGGGCGGGTTTAGGGAATCACGTTTCACTATTGATGATAACATTTGTGCAAAACCCGCCCTGCCTGAATGTTGAATTACCAAAAATTCTGCTCAATGTGGCAACCAATCAGGTAACGGATGTAACCCATGACGAATGACATAAGACATAAGACATAAGACATAAGACATAAGACATAAGACATAAGACACAAGACATAAGACATAAGACATAAGACATAAGACATAAGACAAATGACAAATGACAAATGACTATTTAGCCAATCAGTGGTTGCAGCAGGGAATTGAATACTTTAAGATTGGGCGCTACGGGGAAGCGATCGCGAGTTTTGAGCAGGCTGCCCAATTCCACCCCAATATGCCAGAAATTTGGTTCAATTGGGGGAATACTTGTTTTCATCTGGGATGGTTCGACGCGGCGTTGACGCACTATGAGAAAGCGATTACGCTGAAACCGGATTACTCAGAAGCTTGGTTTAATCAAGGAAATATTCTATTTAAATTAGGACGCCTAGAAGACGCTTTAGCGAGTTATGATCAAGCGACACAATTTAATCCTGATTTGGCAGTGGCTTGGGGAAATCGGGCAAGTACGCTGTATAATTTGGGACGCTACGACGAGGCGTTAGCCAGTTGTCAACAGGCGACTCACTGCCAACCGGATTATGTGCAAGCTTGGTATATGCAAGGGTTGGTGTTGATGAATGGGGGACGAACGGAGGACGCATTAGCAAGCTTTGATCAAGCCATAACCTTAAATTATAACTACCTGGACGCTTGGAAAAATAAAGGCTGGATTCTGTTTAATTTAAACCGTTATACTGAAGCATTAGACAGTTGGCAACAAGCGGTTTCACTACAGCCCAATGATTACGAGGTGTGGTTTCAGCAAGGGAATACATTTTATCGGTTGGAACGGTTAGACGATGCTTTAGCGAGTTATGAAAAAGCCGTTACCTTACAACCTGATGCCCCAGAAGCCTGGAATAATCGGGGATTGGTTCTGTTTCATTTAACTCGCTATACCGAAGCCGTGATTAGTTGCGAAAAGGCAACTGAACTACAACCCAATTACCCAGAAGCTTGGTTTCATCGCGGTAATGCCTTGTTTCGTTTAGGACGTTTAGAGGATGCGATCGCGTCTTATGACCAAGCATTGCAGCTTAAACCCGATGATTACGCCACTTGGGGCAATCGGGGTAGTGCGTTATATAATTTGGGACGGTATCGGGAAGCGGTTTCGAGTTGCCAGAATGCCACCTATTTTAATCCCGATTATGCCGAGGCGTGGTACATGCAGGGATTAGCGCTAATGCAGGGAGAACAACCCAACGCCGCGATCGCCTGTTTGGATCAAGCGACAACGTTGAAACCTGATTATGCCCAAGCCTGGTTGTATCGGGGTCATTTATTATTTCAATTAGGTCATTTAGCAGAGGCGATCGCCAGTTGTCAACAAGCGACAACCCTTCAACCCGCCTATGTAGAGGCTTGGTCTATTCAAGGTATCGCTTTGATGCAGTTACAACGTCCCCAAGAGGCGATCGCTTGTTTGGATCGAGTGGTTGAATTGTACCCGGAACACCCGGAGGCTTGGAAACATCGGGGAACAGTTCTGTGTCAGTTGGAACGCTTAGAGGATGCGATTACCAGTTTTGATCGGGCAATTACCCTCAAGCCAGATTACTTTCAGGCATGGTATAATAAAGGATTACTCCTCATGCATTTAGACCGCCCAGAGGCTGCCATTACCACCTTTGATAACGCCCTAGAACTTCAACCGAATTTATATCCCGCCTGGGTAAACCGAGGCAATTTATTATTACAAGAAGGGCGCTGGGACGCGGCGATCGCCAGTTATGATCAAGCCCTAGCGATTCAACCCAATTTTGCCGAAGCCTGGGCGAATCGAGGGATTGCCTTAGAGAGGTTAGGACACCACCAAGACGCTTTAGACAGTTATGATCAAGCCTTAGCCCTACAATCCGAAGATGCCCAAACCTGGAATCATCACGGAGTTACCCTAATCCAGTTAGGACGTTATCAGGAAGCCTTAATCAGTTTCAGCAACGCCTTAGACAATCAGCCAGATGACCCAGAAACCTGGAATAATCGCGGATTAGCCTTGGATAATTTAAGGCGGTATGAAGAAGCAATGGTTTGTTTTGAACAAGCAATTGAATTAAACTCCGATTATGCCCAAGCCTGGAACAATCGCGGGTTATCCTTAAGGAATTTAGGACGAGAAGAGGAAGCGATTCTATCCTTTGATCAGGCATTAGAATTAAACCCAGATTACCCGGAAGCCTGGAATAATCGGGGTTTAGCCTTACGGAATTTAGGACGAGAAGAGGAAGCGAATGCCAGCTTTGAACAAGCAAGTATGAAGAATTAGATAGGTTTAGTTTTTAGTGTATAATGGTTCAATCCTCATGTTTTGAGCAAAACGATGAGATTTATTAACCCAAAAACTGATTACGCCTTCAAGAAAATATTTGGTTCCGCTGAAAGCAAAGACATTCTGATTAGTTTTCTGAATGCCTTGATTTATAACGGCAACTCTACCATTGAAGATTTAGAAATCATCAATCCCAACTTGCCCCCGAAAGTTGAAGGCTTAAAAGATACTTACCTGGATGTCAAAGCTAAACTGAAAAACGGCACACTGGTGATCATAGAAATGCAAGTGCTGAATGTGCAATCCTTTGGCAAGAGAGTCGTGTTTAACGCTGCCAAGACCTATGCCTTTCAACTGCAAAAAGGAGAAGGCTACCGAATGCTTAAACCAGTCATTGCGCTAACTTTGACTGATTTTGAGATGTTCCCGGGTCGCCATCAATTTACTTCCCGCTTCGTTTATCGAGAAGTATCGGATGGCTATGTTTATCCCGAAAACGATATTGAACTGATTTTTGTTGAATTACCCAAGTTTACCAAAGACATTGAAGAACTAGAAACGATTACTGATAAATGGATTTACTTTATCAAATCAGCGCGATCGCTCGATGAAGTTCCCACAAATATGGACAATATTCCGGAACTCCACCGCGCCTTTGAAATTGCCAATCAAGCCAACCTAACCCTCGAAGAACTAGAAGATTTGGAGCGTCGAGAAATGTTTATTTATGATCAGCAAGGAGCGGTTGCTCTCGGTCGCGAAGAAGGTCGCGAAGAAGGTCGTCAAGAAGGCAAAAAAGAAGAACAACGCGCTATTGCTAAAAAGCTACTCACCCTACTGGATGACGAAGCGATCGCGGCAACAACAGGATTAAGTCGGGAAGCCGTTCGAGAACTGCGCCAGAAAGAGTCCGAGAATTTGTAGAACCAATAATGGCAGTTAAAGACCTATTCCATAAATAGGCTCCCTAGTGCAAGAAGGCAGAAATAACTGAACAGCTAACCTCTCCCCCAGCTTCCCCAGCTCCCTCTGCTCCCTCTGCTCCCCCTGCTTCATCGTATCTACGAAGCTGCTCAAGTATTTTTGCCGCACTGCACTAGTGCGATCGCGGATGATAAAGGACAAATGATGTAGCTTGACGCCTGTGTAGGGGCGGGTTTTACTATTATCGTTTCTTCTTCACCCAGATGCAACTAAACCCGCACCGCTGTAGTTGTGATTGTTACGGAATGGCTGTATTTATCGTTATTCTCTGTCTAATAACAAATGACGAATGACGAATGACGAATGACGAATGACAAATAATCTAAGAATTCAAAAAATCAGCATCAACTTCAGGTAAAGAAGGATTGATACTAATACCAGAACCCAGTTCAAATCCGGCTGGGGTAGTTAGCCGAGGACTAATTTGGCAATACCAATGAACCTGGGGTTCTTCGGCTTTATAACGGGCAGCCGTATTAATCACATAATTATAATCGGGATCACTTAGCTTGTCATACAACCGAGTCAGAACATTTTTTAGAATTAACGCAAAATGGGGCTTTTCTATAGCGGAGATACTGCCAAAATCTGCCTCATGTTCCTTTGGCATAATCCAAGTTTCAAACGGCACATCAGCCGCAAAAGGAATAAACGCCAGAAATGATTCATTTTCCGCAATCACCCGTCTGCGGTGATGCTGTTCAAACTCTAAAATATCGCAATACACACATCGTTGCCATTGATCGTAATATCGCTGGGCTTCTTGTTCTCGCACTCGAATATTTTGCGGAACCATGCCCGTTACAATCATTTGAGAATGGGGATGACTTAACGATGCACCCGCTTTCATCCCATGATTACGAAAAATAATTGCCATCATGTTTTTATGAACTTGCATGAGTGAGACGTAGCGCTTGTGATAGGTCTCAATCACCGTTTCTACCTCCTCGATTGACATTGTGGCAAGATCTTGATCATGATCAGGACTTTCAATAATCACTTCATGCTGACCATAACCGGGCATCATTAAATAAATCCCCTCCTTCGATCGCTCTCTGTGTTCATCGGGGGTTAACGCCGGAAACTTATTCAGTACAACTCGCGTTTGCCAGCCTTTGTGGTGTCGGCTGGGCATTTCCAGAAAAATTGACTCAGATTTATGTTCATTGCCGGGACAAAAGGGACAATCTCGCGGTAGAATCCCTGAAGCTTGTTTTTGGCGACTCTGTTGCTGAAAATCCTGGGGACGTTTACGCCGACTGGGTGCGTAAATCACCCATTCTTTCGTCACCTTGTTGAGTCGGATTTGACCGGATTGCATACTATCTAGTCCCTGTAATGTACGTTGATAATCGTTGTCCTGTAGTTGTCAATCGTCGTTCTGAGCAGAATTTTGTCTGATGTCAACTCATCCCTTTTGTCTAAGTACCTAGACATAAATTTTGTACACTGTACTAAGAAATGTTAACGACCCTCAAACCCTTACTGTTGCCTGTTGCCTGTTGCCTGTTGCCTAATCTCCACCGTTAACTTTACTTTTGTCCGACTACTTATCATTTATCATCCAGACATTATTTGTCTGATGTCAACTCATCCGTTGTGTCCCTCATTCATCATTCATTATTCAGACAATGTACATCGGCTTTCTCAACCCCCAAGGCAACTTTGACCCAGAGGATAGGTATATTACAGAACATCCCGATTTTGGCGGTCAACTGGTTTACGTCAAGCAAGTCGCCCTAGCGATCGCGGCGCAGGGACACCGGGTTGATATCCTCACCCGTCAAATCATCGATCCAGAGTGGGAGGGGTTTGCTGAACCCTTTGATGGGTATCCCGGTGTAGAAAATCTCCGGATTGTCCGCTTACCCGCCGGACCCCAGGAATTTTTACGCAAAGAGTTACTCTGGACTCCTCTAGTTCGAGATTGGGTACCCAATATTCTGAAATTTTATCAAGACCAAGGGGAAATTCCCGATATCATGACCGCCCACTACGCGGATGGGGGACTAGCGGGTTTATTACTTGAAGCGCAAACAGGCGTACCGTTTACGTTTACCGCCCATTCCCTCGGCGCCCAAAAGATGGACAAATTAAAGGTGACGCCAGACAATCTGGTACAAATGAACGACTATTACTTCTTTGGACGCCGCCTAGTTGTCGAACGTTTAAGCATGAATCACTCGGCGATTAACATTACGAATACTCGCCAAGAACGCTTCAACCAATATAGTCATCCGGCTTATCGGGGTGCTGTCGATGTCGATAATGATGCTCGCTTTGCGGTGATTTCACCGGGAGTAGACCCCGCTATGTTTAGTGCGGAGGTTCGCTCTCCCAACGAAGAAGCAACCTATCAGTTAGTTAAAGATAAATTAGCGCGGGATATTGCTGAGTCGCGGCGCGATTTACCCGTGATTCTGGCATCGAGTCGATTAGATCCCAAAAAGAACCTATTAGGACTTGTGCAAGCCTTTGCCTACAGTTCCACCTTGCAAGAACGAGCCAATATCGTGCTAATTACGGCGGGATTAGATAATCCACTAAAAGAGAAGGTGAAGGATGAACAAACCGAACAAAAGGTATTGGCACCAATCCGGGAAGTGGTGAATGACCATAATTTATGGGGCAAAATTAGCGCCTTTTGCGTCCCGGATCAACCCGCCTTAGCCGCAACCTATCGCTTTTTAGCCCAACGCCGTTCCGTATTTGCCCTACCCTCGCTGTTTGAACCCTTTGGTTTAGCCCCCTTAGAAGCCGCCGCCGCCGGATTGCCAGTTGTCGTTACTCAAAATGGCGGAATTACGGAAAGCTTACAGACAGATAATCAAGAGTATGGGGTTTTGATTGACCCCGATGATCCGGCGGATATGGCGCGAGGATTGGAGCGGTTAATCTGTAATGAATCAGAGTGGCAGAGTTTTTCTCAACGAACTCAGCAACTGGTCTTAAATCACTATACTTGGGAGAGTACGGCTCAAGGCTATTTAAACGTAATTGAGCAGATTTTATCGTCACCTAAAACCAATCATCGAGTACCGCGACTGCCAATTCATCCGTTCTTACGTGATCCCCAACCGGAAAACGATGTTTCCTTGGCAGAACTGAGTCAACTCTACTTTGGCAAATAGCCAGTTTCTTAGTTGCGCTTGGGCGCTAAAAATCCGATGAAGCCGAGCTGTAGGGGCTGGTTTTACCGATAACATTTTGGCACAAATCGATAACTTTACTAAACCCGCCCTTGGGGGAGAAAAACTACTATTAAGCGCTGTAATATCACTTCCGTTTAGGTAGTCATTATAAAAATAGCCTCAAACCCTTGTACTGTCGTACTGCAAGGATGAGCATTTAAACGGAATTGATATAACTTGGTATGACTGGTGTTCAACGTTTAGATCCCCCTAAATCCCCCTTCAAAAGGGGGACTTTGAGTCCTGACGGGGTGACAAGGGACTTCCCCACACCCGACACCCCCACACCCGACACCCTAACTACCTTTCATCTGGCTTGTCACCCCTTCAGACTTTGATTCATTACTTGTTCCATGGCTGCTAAGAAACCTAGCTTTCTAGTCGGGTTTTGGCTAAATTCCAAGCCCCCGCATTTAGGGGCTTACAGGTGTAGGTTTTTTATTTTATGGTTGGGACAAGACAAGGAGGACAAGGATGGAAAGAAGACAAGGGGGAAAAACCGTACAAAATTAGGTTCGGTCAAGCTAACTTCTAAAAGCCGAAACGCCCTATTTTTCGTT
>NZ_JAVJUO010000133.1:0-4997 GCF_040220555.1 Coleofasciculus sp. C1-SOL-03 | reverse complement strand
CCGGTTTCAGTATAGCCGTTGATGAACTATTAGCCTAGAATCACTAAAATCATTTCTATTTTAGTATTGACAAATGCCGTGGTTTTGTGGGAGGCTTACTTCATAATGGAAAAATGTGCCAGCCTATAGGGTTGATTTCATCCCGATTCAACACAAACATTCGGTGAAATCACGGGTTTAAGCTTATCCCATCAGTAGGAATTTGAATTGCCCTAGTCAAGAAATCCGTTAAAGCGTCAGAACATGCCAGAAATATGGATGCGATACGTTCTCTTGGGAACAGGCTCCGCCAACGCGCCAATATCAACAATTCCCAGTTCTGGATCTTCAGTGTTCAAAAAACCAACGCGATCGCACCCCACCCCAAACGCGACAACAACCCCTCTGTTGACCTGGAGCGTTTCCCGATCAAATTATCGAATTCACCCCTAACTCCCGAACAGGGAAAATAATTTCTATTTCAGTATTGACAAATGCCGTGGTTTTGTGGGAGTCTTACTTCATAATGGGAAAATGTGCCCACCTATAGGGTCTGTTTTCATCCTGTATTCAACACCACTATAGGGAGAGGGTGAAATCAAGATTAGAGTCGTTAAGATTATCATTGACTCACTTGCGACTATAGTAGAAAAATAGAGATGAGTCGTTGGATAGTATCGGATGGATGCGCTCGTTGTTTGGGGGGTAGCTAATGCGGTTGGGTTCGTCTTTGGGGATGTCCTCAAGGAGCTGGCGAAGGGAACCTTAGAAGATTATACGAAAGATTTCTTCAAAGACCGCATTAAAGCCTTACCGGAACGCTTCCAGAAAGAACCCCTGGTAAAAGCTGTGGGTAAAGCGCTGAAGGAATTCTTGCAATTGGTACAGGAAGAGTTGGAAACCTGGGGATTGAGTCAGGAGGAATTGAAACCTTATCAGGGGGCGTTAAAGACATTTATTCACAATAAGGCGGTTAAGCAGGAGTTAAGTCAAGCCTTTGCCGAGGGGTGTCGTTCTCTGGATGGGTATACCTTAGCCCAAACCTGGGAAACCTTGCAATTAAAGGCGTTACCAGCAGAATTTGATTGGCAAGCGATTACTCAGCAGTATCTCCGGCGAGTGAAAGCCATCTGTCGAGAGTCTGATGAATTAAGAATGATTCTCGATTCCCAGAACCTAGAGGCGATTCGAGACAATACTGACGCGATCGCAGGTATTATCCCAGATTTTGACCTGCGCCAGTATCGGGAAAGCTTAAAAGAGTTCTATGGTTATCTCAAACTAGAAACCTTAGATCCCGGTAGCTACAAGTACCCAATGCGCTTATGGCAGGTATTTGTCCCTCAAACGGTGCGGGAAGCCATGCCGCTTTATGATATTCCTAGAGATTATCTGAAACGGTTACAAGATGCCAACCAGTTAGATGAACAGATTTCCCCGGAAGAGTTGGAACAGTATCGGGAAACTTACTACCGACAGCCGATTCGTTCGGTATTAGACATACTTCATCAACCCAATTACCCCTACGTTGTTATTTTAGGTGATCCAGGTTCCGGGAAATCCACGTTAGCCCAATATGTGGCGCTAGATTGGGCAGAGAAACCGACAAAAACAATTCCCCTGCTGATAGAATTACGGAATTATGCCCGCGATCGCACGTTACCGAAAACATTCTTGGAGTTTATCCATCAGGGGGCGGCGGCGATTTGTCATCTGAATCAACATCGCTTGGATGAGGTATTAGAAGCTGGAGATGCGTTTGTCTTATTTGATGGTTTAGATGAGATATTTGACCCCGTTGGTAGAGATACGCTAATTACCGAGATTATCCGCTTTACGAATCAATATCCCCAAGTTCGAGTCATGGTAACCTCTCGGATTATTGGGTATAAAGCCCAACGGTTACGGGATGCCCAGTTTCGTCATTTTACCTTACAAGACTTTGAAGCCGAACAAATACAAGCATTTGTACAGAAATGGCATGATTTAGCCTTTGGCAATCAACCCGATAAACCCCGACTACAAAACCGTTTACAACGGGCAATTAATGAGTCACCCGCGATTCGGGAATTAGCCGGAAATCCTTTATTGTTAACCATGATGGCAATCTTAAATCGCAACCGAGAATTGCCACGGGAACGGGCGGAACTTTACGATGAAGCATCGCGGGTTCTCCTCCATGAATGGGATATTGAGAAAGGATTACCCCCCGACGAAAAACTGTCCCCCGACACGATTACTCGCAAAGAAAAACAGGCGATGTTGCGGCGAGTGGCGTATCAGATGCAAGCTGCACCCCAAGGGTTAGCTGGGAATTTAATTAATGTAGATCAGTTGGAACAGATTTTAGCGGGGTATTTAGAGACGCTACAAGACGTAGAAAAACCGCGAACGGTGTCTCGGTTAATTATTAAGCAGTTACGGGAACGGAATTTTATTTTATGTTTTTCTGGTGCTGATTGCTATTCCTTTGTCCATCGCACGTTTCTGGAGTTTTTCTGTGCGTGGGAGTTTGTCTGGCAATTTAAAGAGAAACAATCGCTTTCCATAGAGGAACTTAAGAGGGAGGTATTTGGTAAGCATTGGCAGGAGGAGAGTTGGCATGAGGTACTGCGGTTAATTGCGGCGATGATTGATGAGCAGTTTGTTGGGGAAATTATTGATTATTTAATTAGGCAGAATGGGAAAGCAGCTAAGTTTAGGAATTTATTTTTAGCGGCTAAATGTCTGACAGAAGTTAGAAGTCGTTCCCAGATTAGCCAAACGGCGACTCGACTCCTTGATCAACTGGAAAGCTTATGCAAGTGGGTAGATTATAAGCAGATTAAAAATCAAAAAAAATTCAGCTTAATCACAGAAATTCAGACTCAAGCAGTAACAACAATTGCCTCAACTTGGAAAGAGGACAGCAAAACTTTACCTTGGCTTATATCTCGTCTTGCTCAAAACAACGTTCTTTCAGTGCGCCAAGCAATTTTGCAGGAGATAGTTCAGGGATACAAAGAGCATCCTGATACATTAAAACTTTTAAGTTATTGCGCTCATTCCCATAATAATTCAAATGTGCGAATAGCTATTCTACAGGAGATAATTAAGGGCTGGAAAAATCATCCTGATACTTTGCCTTTACTTAAGATTCGCGCCTATTTGGACAACTCTTCCAGGGTAAGAGAGATGCTTTTAAAAGAGTTAATTCATAATTGGCACTATGATACTCAAATCATAAGTCTCAAAATCCGCGCTCAGTATGATGAAAATCCGCAAATACGAATAGCTGAACTACAAACGTTAGTTCGTACCTGTAAGGATGAGCCAGAAACCTTAGCTTTTTTCAAAAAATGTATTCAGTCTGATAGGGATGTAACTGTGCGAAAATTTGCCTTACAGGAATTAGCCCGTGGTTGGAAAAACAAGCCTAATACTTTAGATTTTATCAAAAAATGCGTTCAGTCTGACAGGGATGTTAATGTACGAAAATTCGCCTTGCAGGAATTAGTCCGTGGCTGGAGAAATGATCCTAATACATTAGGTTTTATAAAGTTTTTTATCTTGTCCAAGAGCGATGCATTAGTACGACAACGTGCTTTACAGGAATTAGTCCGTGGCTGGAAGAACGAGCCTGATACCTTAGCTTTTATCAAATCCTGTACCCAGTTCAATAGCGATAGATCAGTGCAAAAATTCGCTCTACAGGAATTAGCCCATGGCTGGAAGGATGACCCTGATACCTTAGCTTTTCTCAAATCCCATGTCCAGTCTAATAGCATTAAAACTGTGCCAGAATTAGCTATACAGGAATTAGGTCGTGGCTGGAAAGATGATCCTGATACCCTAGCTTTTCTCAAAAAATGCGCTCAGTCTAGCAGGGCAACCGTGCGGCAGTCAGCCTTAAAAGAGTTAGCTCGTGGCTGGACGGATGACCCTGATATTTTAACATTGATCAAAAAATGCGCCCTGTTCGATAGAAACCAAACTGTGCGAAAAGTGGCAATACAAGAATTAGCATTGGCTTGGAAAAACAACTCATCTATATTCAGTTTTTTGTGCTATTTTGTGGTCGAACATGATTTGAATTTTTATAGTTGTCATGACAATAATCCTCGAAAAACCGGACTTGAGATTATTGTAAAACAATACCCTCATTATCCTCAAACTTTCAAACTCTTGCAAAACCTGATAGCATACGATCCCGATCCCAACGTGCAACGCTTTGCCCGCGAACAATTGGACAAATTACGCCAAAAACAAACAAACGCGCACCCACCCTAAAAGCCCAAATAACCCCTCTGCGAACCTCTGCGCTACCCTCTGCGAACCTCTGCGTTACCCTATAAACATTACCGAATTCACCCCTAACTTTCAAACAATGATCACCTCAACAATTCCCGCAACTCACCCCAAACCCATCTCCCTAGAAAACTGGATGCAAAATCCCCCAAATAGTACAGAATGGGTCAATGGAGAATTAATCGAGACCAATGGTATGACACTCAAACATAGTGAAATTCAGGGTAATTTGTACTTTCACTGGAGAAGTTATAAAGACTCTAGTGGACAAGGAGGAAAAGTATATACAGATGTTCCTTGTCGCACCAATAAACAAGGGCGTTGTCCCGATGTCGCCTATCTTCCCCCAGAACTTGTCAGCCAATATGGTGAGGAAAAAGTCCTCCCCCGAAGTTTTCCCCTGAGTGCAGAAATCGTTTCCCCCACGGATTTAGCTGAAGAAGTGATTCTCAAAGCCCAAGAATACTTACAATCAGGAGGTGAGGAAGTTTGGTTAGTCTTTCCAGAAAGCCGTTGGATTATTATCACCACTCACAACCAGAGATTGGTGTTTACTTCTGGGGAAGTGGTGAGTACACAAACTGTTTTATCCGGTTTCAGTATAGCCGTTGATGAACTATTAGCCTAGAATCACTAAAATCATTTCTATTTTAGTATTGACAAATGCCGTGGTTTTGTGGGAGGCTTACTTCATAATGGAAAAATGTGCCAGCCTATAGGGTTGATTTCAT
>NZ_JAVJUO010000132.1:0-24527 GCF_040220555.1 Coleofasciculus sp. C1-SOL-03 | reverse complement strand
AACCTACCTACAAAACCTCAAGCGAGATAAAGATCCTCTCCTCTCCGTGCATAGCTGGTACGCCACAGAAGTCAGCCAAAACAACACTAGCTATCGTACTCTCTGGTATTATCTTAACCCTGCCGATATTACTGCTAACGGTATTGATCCTGAAAAAATGAATGAAGCGATGCTTAACTTTGCCCAGGAGTGGGCTAACACTAACAGTTCAGGAGTTACGGAAGATGCTGTAAAAGAAGCAGTGGAGGAAATGACCCAAAACTTTGCCGAGATAACTGACACCATTTCGGAAATGACTCAGGAGATGGTTTCGGAAACTGTCGAGGAGATGACAAATGCCTTTGCAGAACTAGCTGAAAGTATTTCTGAGATAAGCGAAGAAGTTGTTTCAGAAAAGACCATTTTTCAGGTGATGATCAGTTTCTTTCAAGAGGAGGAATGGGCGTTTAAGCAGCTAGATAACTCAACCTTGCATCTCCTATTCCAAGGAAAAAATGGTCAGTTTAACTGCTATGCTAGAGCCAGAGAAGTACAACAACAATTCGTTTTCTATTCCCTCTGTCCAGTTAAAGTTCCTCATAAGAAGCGCAAACAGTTAGGAGAATTTGTTTGTCGCGCTAACTTTGGCATGATTATCGGTAACTTTGAACTAGACTTCAACACAGGTGAAATTCGCTACAAAACTAGCATTGATATTAAGGATAACTTTCTGACCGAAGAAACATTGAAACAGTTGGTTTACACCAATGTCTTAACCATGGATCAATACCTTCCGGGTATTGAAGCCGTGATTTCTAGCAAAACATCACCCGAAGAGGCGATTCGCTAACGCGATAGCTTCGCTTCACGCACAAATCGAATCCTGACGCGCAAATCGAATCCTGACTCATCCGAACACCGCGCGATCGCACTCCTCCCTTACTCATCAATCACCGCCGTGCGATCAAGTAATAGCAGCGATCGCAACTGATCGGTATCCATATCCGTTACCCAGTCTTCACCCGCTTCTACCGTCTGTTCCGCCAACTGCTTCTTGCTTTCAATCATGTCATTAATTCGTTCTTCCAGCGTCCCCGTACAGACAAACTTATGCACCTGTACATTGCGAGTTTGACCAATTCTAAACGCCCGATCTGTCGCCTGATTCTCCACCGCCGGATTCCACCAGCGATCAATGTGGAAAACATGATTTGCCCGGGTCAAATTTAGTCCTGTTCCCCCCGCTTTTAAGGATAAAATCAGAATTGGGGGTCCTTCGGGGTCATTTTGGAAACGGTCAATCATTTCCTCCCGTTGCTTCTTGCGAGTTGCGCCATAGAGGAACAAGATTTCCTGATCAAATTGTTTGGCTAAATAGGGTTTCAGCAATTTTCCCCATTCCGCAAACTGGGTGAAAATTAACGCGCGATCGCCTTCCGAAATCGCTTCCTCTAACATTTCCTGTAACCGCAGTAATTTCCCCGAACGCTTGGCGTCTTTTAAAGATTTCTCTTTTAATAATTGGGCTGGATGATTACAGACTTGTTTGAGTCGCATCAGCAAGGTTAAAATTAACCCCTTGCGCTTAATTCCCTCCGCTGCTTCAATTTCCACTAAGGATTCATCCACCAATTTCTGATACAGGGTTGCTTGTTCTGCGGCGAGTCCACAGAATACTGTCATCTCCTGTTTTTCTGGTAAATCTTGAATAATCGTCTTATCGGTTTTCAGACGGCGGAGAATAAATGGTTGTACTAGCGATCGCAAAGTTTGTAAGGAATCCCTGTCGCCAAACTTCTCAATTGGCATGGCAAAGCGGCGTTGAAAAAATTGGCGATCGCCTAAATATTGGGGATTGAGAAAATCTAAAATTGACCACAATTCCGACAATCGGTTTTCCACAGGGGTTCCGGTTAAAGCAATGCGAAATTCCGTCGCCAATTTCCGCACGGCTTGCGACTGTTTCGCGCCTGGATTTTTGATGTTCTGCGCCTCATCTAATACCACACCTTGCCAGGATACTGATTCTAGGGTTGTGGCATCTCGATACACCAATGGATAACTGGTAATTACCAAATCCTTAGTCTTAACGGCTTTGGCAAATGTCTTTCCTTTTGAACGTTTATCGCCATGGTGTACTATTGCCTTTAGAGTCGGGGCAAATTTTTTCACTTCCCGTTCCCAATTTCCTAGTACAGATGTGGGACAGACTAATAATGTCGGCGATTCTAGAATATCTTGTTCTTTTAAATAAAGCAGAAAGGCAATGGTTTGAATTGTGTTATGACAAAGAATGTTATTTGCCACAAAATTGTGATGGTGGCTAACTTCAAAATCATACACCCATCCCTCATAGTCGATATCCTCGATATCTTGAATCTGACAGTAGAAAACGTCTTGATCCAGGATATTTTGTCCCGTTTCCGCTGGGAATAAAGCAGAAGGCTGTTTAAAGGCAGAGGACAGATTGCAGATGGCAGAAGGGAATGAGGAAGGTGGCAAAGTAGACGTCAATGAGAACTGTTTAGACGGACTTGATATCACTCGTTCTCGACTAGCCCCTGAAAAGGGTTGTGAGACTAAATTTGGGTTATCTACCTCTATAATCCAGTCCGCGTAGGCGGACTTTGTTTGTGTAGCTGCGACTTCCAGTCGCCAGGTTTCTGGTTTACCGATTTCTGCCAATTGGCGCTGTTTTTCTGGATCATTAAATCCCATCTCTTGTAAGAATCGACGCGCTGAATTGCCACCAATTGTACCAATATATACGGATTTTCTGTCTGATGTAGTAGATTGGTCAGGGCGCAAGAATGGTGCCCCTACAGCCATTTGGACTTCGGTTTGGGAAACGTTAGAGTCAGTGTGAAGAAGAGATTTGGCATTGGTTTCTCGTTTATGTTGTGGTGTAATCTGCAACCAAATACCGAAGCGTCGTAGTAATACCGAGAGTTGCTGAATCAGTAAAGGGGAAGCTGTACTGATTTCAATACTCCGCATCTGAGAAATAACAGACGCTTCCGCATCGAAATAGTTTTGCAGGAAGATTTTTACCGTATCTAGATCTGCCTGCATAATAAAATCTGGAATAGATTGCTCACATCCTTGACTCATTTGCCAAGCCATAAACTTGACCAAATCCGGATCTTCGGGTTGCCCCTGCCAAATCATTTTGGCAGGTACACAGACGTAATCCCCCACCTGAAAATTAGTCGTCCAACCGTGATGGGTTAATAGTTTATGACGATAGGTAATCGTAATTCTGCTCCCATCTTTAAGCTTAACGGTGCGTAGTTTTTCCTGGACTCGCTGGCGATAGAGACGCTGAATGGGAGCGGTGGTTATTTTATGGGTTTGTGAGTCAATGGCATTAACCTGTAACAACTCTGTTGGCTGACTCCAAAATCCCTCTCCATCAAATTCAGTGTCTCCAGCATACTGTTTCCAAATATCTTCAGCTTGGATAACGGTGCCATTGACGGAAATTAATGTACTCGGCGCGACGCATTTTCCTAATCCCATATCGTCCGCTAAACAAGCCCCTAACCCCCAGCGTTCTAAAAAGGCTAACCAACTCGCTCCTCGCAGTTGATACGGGCGTAGTGTACCGTTAAAGTCTTGGGGAACGTCAATGGGTTCAATCGTGCGATTTCCAGTTAAATTAGTAATTAACTCTTGCAGCGCCCCGGATGCTTCAAAGTGAACGACAGGTAATTTTCCTAAAGTTTTAGTATCGCCTGTCGCCAGTCGCACAGCGTCTTCTACCGATAGACTCATATCCTCTTTTGACGCTTTCAAGATGGTTTGCGCCGCCCGCGCATCGGCAGGTTGGAGGGCAATCCATTCCCCATTCACTTCTACTAAGGGGGATTTGAGGGACATCAACCGTTGGAATTCAGATTTGGACAGTTTTGTATCACCAATGGCTAAATCCCATTTAAATTTCAGCAGGCTTTGTAATCCTAACCGTTCGTCTTTTTTGGATTTGGGCGCTTCTGCGGTAATACTAATACCGAGGCGTTTTTCCCCTGATCCGGGTGCTAATCCTGGGGGTAAAATAATCCCCAAGCCACTGTCTTGTAATCGCCATGCACTAGCTTTGATGAACTCGTACACTTGAACAGGGTTGAGTTCACAGAATCGAGGACAGCGTTCGCGTAAGCTGGCTTCTAGGGGCGGATAGAGACGAGAGGCTAATCCTAATCCCTTGAGTAAGGTTTCTTGAGGCTGTTCAATGGTTCGCCCGTGATAGTCTAATTGTTCGATAGGATGCCGCCAAATCGTTTTGGCATCGACTAATAAGTCTGCCTCATCCATGGCTTGCAAGTAAAAGTCAAGCCGCCAGTTGGCTTCATCGGGTTCTGGGGGTTGCAAGACTAAGCAGGTGCGGAAGAGATTTTGGGTTAAGCCTTGGGTGGTGGGAGTCACCAGATGCTGTTGAATCGAAGTTGTCCAATTAGACAGGGCGGTATCTAAACGGGCGATCGCCATTGGTTCGGCGTTCAGGCTATCTTTGGCGCTAGACAGGGCTTGCAGCCATTCGGGTAGGGGTGAGGTAGCGGTTGGGGGTGATAGTGATTCAACCCAATTTTGCACCTGAGTATCAATGGCGTGTCTTAAAAAGTTGAGGATTAGGGATTGGGGAGGTTGTGATTGTAGAGACGTTGCATGCAACGTCTCTACATTGCCGTCATACGCCTGACACGCCAAGGGCATGGATTGGGTAAACTGGGCTAACCGGGTTTGATCCGTGGCGCTGTCGATCAGGGGTTGCCAGTAGGCGATCGCTTCGCCATTAGACTGGCGATATAATCCGGGTAAAAATTTACACCGAGTCAGTAAGTCTAAACTCCAGCGATAGACATGTGTCCAAAATCGTAAATCTGATCCGACGTAATTATTGGCAACATTGAATCCCCCTAAGGGCAGAGATTGCAGGAAGGGAAGGGCGGTTGAGGGGGTGAGACGGTAGCCGGAAACCTGCCATTGATGCAGTTCCAAGGATGAAGAATCCTCTGTTGGGAGTTGGGCGGAAAGAATCGGGTAGGCTGATGTCTTAGCGGCGGCGGGGTGAGTGGGTAAGACGAAGACCTGGGTTTGCCAGGAGGCGATCGCCCTCTCGCTGTTTCCTTTGCCTTTTCCGGTTCCAGAGTCGGGAAGGGTTAAACCGCGATCGCCTAAAAATTCGCTTAACTCGGCTTGTGTCATCGCAAAAGGATGGGGCATAATCCCCCTCTTAGCCCCAGAGTCAACCGAGGCTAAAGGACGCCATTGTTCTCCCCAAATAAATAAATAATTATCAGATTCGCCGGTAATCCAACTACCATGTAAAATTGCCATGTTTATAGAAAAATGAAAATAGAATCCAAGACTATCAATTGCTGCTTGTCAAATTTTAATCAACGGGTGTGAGGCAGCAACTCTCGCACTCAGTCAGGGCAAGGTTCGTCGCATCTAGATAAGATAAGCAACGATATGGGTGAAACTCGACCCGACTGAACTCAAAACTCAGACACGCTATGGGTCTGGAAAATTCAAAACTCAAAACTCAAAACCAGGTTCCCTTGAACGGACGTGAAGGGTCAAAACTCAACACCCTTCTCAAAGCAGCATTATTCCATAAATGCTAGGATTGCGACAGAGAAAAAAACGTGATAAAGAGAGAAGGGTAACGAACCAAATGGTAGAGTTAGACAAATCAATATCCTTTGATGGACGGGATATTCGGCTAAGAGCCGGTCTACTAGCACCCCAAGCTGGGGGATCGGTACTAATTGAGTCAGGAGATACAGCGGTTTTAGTGACGGCGACTCGCTCGGCGGGTCGAGAGGGCATCGATTTTCTCCCCTTATTAGTGGACTACGAGGAAAGACTGTATGCAGCCGGTCGAATTCCCGGTGGGTTTCTGCGCCGCGAAGGGCGTCCTCCGGAAAAAGTGACACTCACCAGCCGTTTGATTGACCGCCCGTTACGCCCGTTGTTTCCCAGTTGGCTACGGGATGATATTCAGATTGTAGCGACAACCTTGTCCATGGATGAACAAGTGCCACCGGATGTGCTGGCGGTAACTGGGGCATCGGTAGCGGTACTGCAAGCCCAAATTCCATTCTATGGTCCGATGGCAGCAGTACGGGTCGGGCTAGTTGGCGATGATTTCATTATTAATCCAACATACCGCGAAATCGACAATGGTGATCTAGATTTGGTGGTGGCGGGTTCTCCCCAAGGTGTGATTATGGTGGAAGCCGGGGCGAATCAACTGCCGGAACGGGATATTATTGAGGCGATTGAATTTGGCTACGAAGCCGTACAGGATTTAATTGAGGCTCAGGAAAACCTGCTCAAGGAGTTGGGGATTGAGATTATCCAAGCTGAACCGCCAGAAGCCCCATCGGAACTAGAAGAGTTTATCCGCGATCGCGCGACGAAACCGATTAAGAAAGTTTTGTCTCAGTTTGACTTAGATAAGCATGGGCGCGATGATGCCTTGGATGAGATTAAGGAAAAGGAAATTCTTGCTCCCATCGCTGAACGTCCAGAGGATGACCCCCTGCGCGTTGCGGCTGAAGATGAGCAATTGCTGGGGAGTCTGTTCAAAGGCTTGACCAAGAAGTTGATGCGATCGCAAATTGTGGAAGATGGCGTGCGCGTGGATGGGCGTAAACTGGATGAGGTTCGTCCCGTGTCTTGTCAGGTGGGGCTATTACCCTCTCGGGTTCATGGTAGTGGATTATTTAACCGAGGCTTAACTCAAGTCCTGTCTACGGTGACATTGGGTACCCCTGGGGATGCTCAAGTGTTGGATGATCTGAATCCAGAAGAAGAGAAGCGTTACCTACACCACTATAACTTCCCGCCCTTTTCCGTGGGGGAAACCAAACCCATGCGATCGCCCGGACGCCGGGAAATCGGTCATGGGGCGTTAGCGGAACGGGCGATTATTCCCATATTACCGCCGCAAAATGAGTTTCCTTATGTGATTCGGGTGGTATCGGAGGTGCTTTCGTCGAATGGTTCAACCTCGATGGGTTCGGTATGTGGATCGACGCTAGCCTTAATGGATGCTGGGGTGCCGATTACCAAGCCTGTTAGCGGGGCGGCGATGGGATTGATTAAAGAAGGCGATGAAGTCCGGATTCTCACCGATATTCAAGGGATTGAAGACTTTTTAGGCGACATGGACTTCAAAGTCGCGGGAACGGATAGCGGGATTACCGCCTTACAAATGGACATGAAAATCACCGGGTTGTCCATGGACACCGTTGCTAAAGCGATTGAACAAGCCAAACCAGCGCGATTACACATCTTAGAAAAGATGCTGGCGACAATTGACAAACCCCGTCCTGATTTGTCAGCATTTGCCCCACGCTTGTTGACAATGAAGATTGATCCGGACTTAATTGGCTTAGTGATTGGTCCTGGCGGTAAGACGATTAAAGGGATTACCGAACAAACCGGTGCCAAAGTCGATATTGATGATGATGGCACGATTACGGTTTCTGCGGTTGAAGGGGAAAAGGCAAAGAAAGCGATTACCCTAATTCACGGGATGACCCGCCGCTTAGAAGAAGGGGATGTTTATGCAGGGCGCGTAACTCGAATTATTCCCATTGGTGCGTTTGTGGAAGTGTTACCGGGGAAAGAGGGAATGATTCACATTTCCCAACTGGCAGATTATCGTGTCGGTAAGGTCGAAGATGAGGTGGCTGTTGGCGATGAAGTGATTGTAAAAGTTCGCGAAATTGACAACAAAGGTCGGATTAATCTGACTCGTTTGGGAATTCATCCCGATGAAGCAGCCGCAGCGCGTGCAGCAGCGACAACTTAGACGGTTTTGGAGTTAGCCGCAGCATCCGCCAAGAACTCAAGTTCTTGGCTAAAAGCTTAAGTCCATTTTAATGGACTCCTTGATATGTAGGGTGGGCATTGCCCACCAGCCTTAAATCAGTAGCATTAAGTAGGTGGATGGAAATAAACTCAACCCGATTAAGTTATGTCAACAAGCCTCAAATCATTACGAATGACAAATGACAAATAACAAATGACGATCCCCACCGTTCACATTAATTATCCCCATCTACTTATGAACGATATCTATGGTGGTAAAAATCCCAGAGATCTCCCCAACTACAGCATTGGGGACGCCGCCCGCTACCTGAAAATTCCCGCCGCAACGATTCGTTCCTGGACAGTGGGACGAAACTATCCTGTTAGCGAAGGCGAAAAGAAATTTTATCCCCTGATTGAGGTCAAAAAAAGCCAACCGATTCGACTTAGTTTTACTAATTTAATTGAAGTTCACATCCTGCGTGCAATCCGAAAACACCACAAAATTGACCTGGATAAAGTTAGAGCGACACTAGATTATATTAACGAACAACTGCAAATCCCTCACCCCCTCGCCCACCAAGAATTCCAGACGGACGGAATTGACCTATTTATTGAACGCTATGGTTCTCTAATTAATACGTCAAAACAAGGGCAGACAAATCTCAAAGATGCCCTCAAAACCCACCTTGAACGCATCGAACTCGACGACAGGGGTTTAGCCATCAAACTCTATCCCTTTACCCGCAACGGCGAACAGGATAACCCTCGCTGGGTTGTAATTGACCCGCGTATTGCCTTTGGGCGTCTTGTGATTGCAGGAACTGGAATTCCCACCAGCATCCTCGCCGAACGCTATAAAGCTGGGGATTCCATTGATGATTTGGCTTATGATTATGATTGCGATCGCCTGAAAATTGAAGAAGCGATTCGCTGTGAAATGGATAATAAAAAAGCTGCATGAGCGAACCGTCAACAGAAATCGTTTTCTTCATCGACAGATGTTTAGGAAAACGGTATATTGTCGAAGCCCTCAAAGACACTGGAATTCCCGTCGAAATCCATGATGATCACTTTCCTCAAGCAGCCCAAGATGTAACCTGGATGCCAGAAGTCGGAAAAAGGGGCTGGATTATTCTCACCAAAGATGCCGCGATTGGCAGAAATAAACTGGAACGTCAAGCTGTCGCCTATGCAGGAATTCGTATGTTTGCCCTTGCCTCTCAAAATCTTTCGGGGAGAGAAATGGCTGAAATTTTTAGAGTTGCCATCCTCGAAATGCAGAAATTCATTGAAAAGAATCCAGCCCCCTTCATTGCCAAAGTCTATCGAGAAGGTAAAGTAAAATCATGGAAAACTCAAGCTGATCTCTTGGCAGAACTGGAAGAGGATTGAACGTCACTTAACTAATTACCAATGCCGTCGCAGAGATGGCGATCGCTCAGTCACGTAAATATGTAAAGTATATTTCTTAGGTTGTTTCAGTCTCCGTTCATGATAAAAACAATCGCTTGCCTACCTGTCAACATATAACTATGCCAACTGTTCTCAGGAAAGATGGCTTTGCTGTCCGTATCTACTTCAACGACCATTTGCCGCCTCATGTTCACGTCTTCAAAGGTGGAGGGCAAGCAAGAATTAGCTTGAGGGGTGAAACTGAATATCCGGAACTGGTTCAGATTGAAGGTTTGAGTAATAAAGAAGCTGTCAAGGCGTTGGAAATTGTAACCGAACATCAAATAGAACGACTCACAAAATGGGAGGAAATTCATGGTTAATTCAGGTTGGGATGAGACAAGGATTAAAGCCGCGATCGCTTCATCAAGAGAAGCCGCAGACATTGCCAATGCTGTTGAACCGAGGGCGGAGTCGGCGTATTATGACCCAAGTCGCGATCGCGTAATTATCAATTTGAAGAGTGGGACGACGTTTAGCTTTCCCCCAGCATTAGCGCAAGGGTTAGCCGATGCTTCTCCAGAGGATTTGGCTGAGGTTGAAGTGACGCCATCGGGAGATGGGTTGCATTGGGAGAAGCTGGATGCGGATTTTAGTGTTCCGGCGCTGTTGGCAGGTGTGTTTGGCACGGCGGCGTGGATGGCTCAGATTAAGATGAAGGTAAGTTAGGGCGCGATGTTTGTTTGTAAGTGGGTGGACATAATTAACGTGAACGGTGAAGATTGTCATTCGTCATTCGTCATTCGTCATTTGTAATTAAGCTAATTAGAAATGCCGTCGCAGAGAGCGCGATCGCTTTCACTCACGTTGGGGTTCGTTTTGAGATAATCTCGCGCCAAATTACACCCCTGTATCAGTAAGTTATCTAAATCCAGACTCCACAGTTTAATTGTATTATCTCTACTTCCAGAAACTAAAGTTTTCCCATCGGGGCTAAAACTTACACTATTTACCCATGAATCATGTCCAATCAGGGTGGCAATAGCTTCTTCTGTTTCTATATTCCACAGTTTTATTGTTTTATCACCACTTCCAGAGGCTAAGGTTTTCCCATTGGGGCTAAAACTTAGACTAATGACCGATGAATCATGTCCAGTCAGGGTGGAAATAGCTTCCCCTGTTTCTATATTCCACAGTTTTATTGTTTTACCACCACTTCCAGAGGCTAAGGTTTTCCCATCAGGGCTGAAAGTTACACTCCAAGCAGATGAATAATGTCCGGTAAGACTGTCAATAGCTTCCCCTGTTTCTATATTCCACAGTTTTATTATTTTATCAGCACTTCCAGAGGCTAAGGTTTTCCCATCAGGGCTAAAACTTACACTATTGACCGATGAATCATGTGCGGTGAGAGTGGCAATAGCTTTCCATGTTGCTATATTCCACAGTTTAATTTTTGTATCAGCACTTCCAGAGGCTAAGGTTTTTCCATCAGGGCTAAAACTTACACTATTTACCCGTGAATCATATCCAGTCAGAGTGGCAATATTTTTCCCTGTTCCTCTATTCCACAGTTTAATTTTTGTATCAGCACTTCCAGAGGCTAAGGTTTTCCCATCGGGGCTAAAACTTACACTCCTGACCCATGAATCATGTCCAGTAAGGGTGTCAATCGCTGCCCCTGTTTCCATATTCCATAGTTTTATTGTATTATCGGCACTGCCTGAAGCTAATATTTTTCCATCGGGGCTAAAACTGGCACTATTTACCCATGACTTATGTCCGGTGAAAGTTGCAATATTTTCTCCTGTTTCTCTATTCCACAGTTTTATTGTTGTATCAGCACTTCCAGAGGCTAATATTTTCCCATCGGGGCTGAAACTTACACTATTTATCCGTGAATTATGTCCGGTGAAAGTTGCAATATTTTCCCCTGTTTCTCTATTCCACAGTTTTATTGTTGTATCAGTACTACTAGAGGCTAAGGTTTTACCATTAGGACTAAAACTTACACTAATGATAGACAACTTGCTTTCTTCTAAGCGATTGTACGGCTTCAGCTTATTAACGACTTGCCATAGTACATTTGCAACTCGTACTTTTGTCGCAAAATCAACCTGTTTCTCAGATATCTGTTTCAGTGGTATTCCTGCCTGTAAAGCAGCTATCAGTGCATCAAATATTTTATCCTGGTTGAATAGTTCCTCGGAATATCGACTGAGACTATCACTTTGACCAATTTGAAGTTTTTCAGCTCGCCGCCTTTGAGATTCAGCTCGTTGTCTTTGAGATTCAGCTTGCCAGGTTAATCCAGCTAATCCAAATACAGCTAAGACTGAACCCACTAATGCTATCCTAATAAACCAATTAAATCGTTGTTCACCAATTCGACGTTGCTCTTTCTCTCTGTTCAATTCTTCTAAAAGTTCAGTCGTCTGATTTTGTCGAATAAAGGGAACCAAATAATCGTGAACTAATTGATAACGGTCATCCGGAGATTCTGGTATCCGCACCACTAAGCCTGAACCGACTAAAATTGGTAAAACGAAATCATCTAATTGACGCCTTTTAACCTGTAACCCTGCGGCGGCTAAATCTTTGCTCAATTCACTGCGAGTCTTCAAGGGACGAGTGAAATTTTCATCGGTTAGCCAATATAAAACCAATCGCGTAATTCTGTCATTCTCTTGACCACAGTCTTTGATCACATCCTCTAAATAGTGGTTCACTAATACTTCTTTAGGATTATCCCCCAATCTTCGATACTGTTCTAGCTGAGTAATCTTCTCCTCCTGAAGCTGTGCGCCGACTATCTGCAACTCAATCGGACGCACTGAATCCAACTCAACCGCTAAATCCTTAACCAGTTTCGTGATTAATGCTGGTTCTAAATAAAACTGGGAGCCTTGGGTTAACCGTTCAATGACTAATCTAGCTTCCTCTGGGGTAAAGTTACCTAAATAACAGAGAATATCCTTATCTAAAATATTATGGTCGATGGTTCCTAAATAGTTCAGGCGATTACACTCCAAGAGATAATGGAGATAATCTTCTCGCAGAGACAGAATTATTTTAACAAAGGGAATATCCAGACAATCCGCCAAAAACCGATAAAATTCCTGTCTTTTTCCTGGGTCTTTGGCAATAAAGAAAAACTCTTCAAACTGGTCAAATATCAGAACTGTTACCCAATTACGGTCTGCATTAGTCCGCAATTGTTGGAGAATTGCTACTGTTGAATTTAATGTTTCGCCCAATGCTTCTGCCAAACCGCTCCCCAACGTCTCCACCCAATTGGTATACACTCTGAAAACCACAGGGAAAGCTTCACGTTCTCCAATAAACTCTTGTCTAAGCACTGGTACTAATCCAGCCTGAATAATTGAACTTTTCCCGACACCAGATTGACCATGAATAATCGTGAGTTTATGGTCATTTCTGCGGATTCGTTGGATTAAATCTTTTATAAACTTTTCTCGACCCGAAGCAGCGATTTCTTGGGCAACAATCGCTTGTTGATTTGTTGATATCTCCACAACATTAATCAACTGCTTTTTCGATTGGAGATGAGACGCTCCCGTAAACGCCTGAAATCCAAATTGATATTCAATCGACCGTTTAGTTTGCTTCAGTTCAAACGCCTTTAGGTATTCCCCTTGGTTAAAATAAAGAGAGCGCAAAATTGCCAAAATTTTGATATAAAGCTGAGGAGCATAGTCTGGAGAATTTCCCTCTATTCCTTGTTCTAAATGAGCAATTGCCGCTTTAATTTCCCCCAAAGACTTACAAGCGCTGGCTAAAATGAATCGATAAAACCCATGTTCACGCGGATGACGTTCCGGACTTTGATTTAAAATAGTCAGTGCTTCTTGCGCCAGTGCTTTTGCCCATTGCCAGCGCGACTGATTCAGCGCTACTTCTGCTAACATTCCATAATCTTGAGCCACTTGTAGAGACGTACCATTCTGCTGATGTAACCTTTGAGCTAACTCAGCCCAATGCCTTAATTCATCCCAGTCTTGTAATTGTCGCAGAACTTCGGCAAAGTGGTGAATTGTTGGGGCAATTAAATCAAATCGCTGACCTTCAGCAAATTTCCAAATCGATTCTTGAAAATACGTTCTGCTTCTGTGCCAATCCTGCTCACCGTTCGCCGAATTTTGTTCAGCTTTGCGGGAATAACAGAGAGCGATATGAAACAGCAAAATACCCTGGCGTTCTGATTCCTCGATTTTGGTATCTATCAGCACATCCCGACAAGTCTGATAATGGGCTAAGGCTTCATCGAATCGGTGATGCTTAAAATCATTGAAGCCGCGCACAAATTCCAGATTAGCTGCCAACTCTGGCACTATCGCTTGCCCTCGCTTTTGTAACGCTGTCCAGGCTAATTCAATTTCGTCATAATTGTCCAGAGAAACCGTTAAATCAGCCCGAAAGAGTTTCTCAGTTTCCTGAGTTAAAAACTCCAGCAATTCCGCCGTTGTCCATTGAAACTCAACCGTCGTCGCCCAGCTTTCTAAATCAGGCGCTACCCGAATCAACCTTTGCCAAACCGGATCATTAATCCAGAGAATCAGGGGAAAAGAAAAATTATGACTCAACTCCTCTCGGATATAATTACTGGATTTGAACACACCAGTGAGATTCCTAACCGACTCTAAACCCAAGACAATGACAGCCTGAGGTGTTTCATCTGCCAATTCCCTCTTGATCAACCTGTAGAGAGACTCCACCGACTCCGGTAAAACCAACTCGCGAATCGGCACCGGAGAGACTTCCCGCAGACGTTGCACCATGCGCTGTCGTAACTCCCCATAGTTACAGCGCACCAAAATTAGGCGAAATTGTCCCTGGGATAGCCGAAGCGATCGCACGAGGGCGTTTAATGACTTCTGGTTATCTGCTACACTATCCTCTGGCTGGGGCGTATGAGTCATATCATGTCCGGTGGAATACTTACACTATCGGTTGAGACAAGGCAGAAGGCAGAAGGCAGAAGGCAGAAGGGAAGGAGGAAGGTTGCAAGGTACAAGGGAATAATGACTGTTTGGACGGACATGATATCATGGCTCAATATTATGCGATTCGCGTGCATCTTAACCGTGTAAAGTCTCTAATGTTTATTTTAATCCCTAAAGTTTGTCAATTTCGTCGGGTTCTTTACCATAAAGCGATACCTTGATCTGACCCCTCCCTAACCCTCCCCTTGCCAAGGGGAGGGAACTTGACTTTTGTCCACTTCGTAGGGTGCGTTAGCGAGAGCGTAACGCACCGCATCCTAGTTGATCACCATAGTGTTTGGTGACAAAGGTTTTAATCAATCGCAATCGAGTTGATATATCCTTATCTTCTTCTGGCAATGTCCACAAACAGTGAAAATGATCCGGTAAGAGTACAAACGCATCGATAGTAAAGGGACGGTTTTGACGAACATGAATAATCGCCGTTCGTAGGGCTTGACGGGCGATAGTGCTGATTAGCCACAATTGGCGGTTATAGGTAACTTGAGTAATGAAATATGTGCCGCCAGTAACGGTGGCTCTGCGGTAATTTGGCATAAGACATAATTGGTGGATTAGCATTGTAGGGGCGCACCGACGTGCGCCCAATTTTACGGTCAAATCTATTCCACAATTTTAGCTGTGTCAGAAGTTTTTGCTTAATATTATTTGGTGCGTTACGCTTTCGCTAACGCACCCTACAATTACTGTAATTTCTGTGGTGCGTTACTTTATACCAAATTTAAGTTTTTGCCCAACATTATTTGGTGCGTTACGCTTTCGCTAACGCACCCTACAATTACTGAATACCGTTTGCTTCTTGCTCCCCTCTCCCCGGCGTGGGAGAGGGGCTGGGGGTGAGGGGTTGAGCTTAAATGACATCAGTGCAACCCTACAATTCTGCGGCTTCTGCCAACATGGGATTAATATCAAACCAAGAACCCTGAGAATCTCGATATTCAAAGACGAACATATCGCGAATTAAAATTTGATATTTCTCTTCTCCCCGTAAACTTTTCTGCTGCGCTACTTCCCGCAAATATATCCATTCATCCTCGGTAATCGCTAAAGTTAATTCATTCCGCCGAAACCGAATAATATCTTCAATACAATCTCGCGAAAAGGGTGGATCATCTTGCTCAAGACATCGGGAAATTAGCATGAGTAATTGCCGTGCGTGTCCACCACTGATTTGACACAATCGCTTTAACGTATCGGGATGATCAAAGACTTCGGATAGACAATCTAGGCGCTGAACAGAATTCATATCTGGAAACGCTCTCGCTAATACCATTTGTTGCAGCAGCGCTATCCCTTCTTTACATTCACCCCCTTGGCGCAATTGCACGGGAACCATGGGTAAAACTTTGGGATCAACGCCAAATCGATTGGTTAATCGCCCCAAAGCATTGGAAAAAATTAAAAATAGGGGAATGGTATAAACAACGTGACAATTGAGTTGCTTTAACTGTTCGCCTCGGTCTACAAATAAGTACACAGGCTGAAGCTCACCTGTGGGTTTAATCGTGTTATCTAAGCGGTCAAGATTATCGATGATTACCACTAATCCTTTTTTGCCAATCCGCCTCAGTTTCTCCGTGGCGGGGGTTAAAAGTTCCTGATTAATCGCCTTTAAAATCCCATTGGTGCGGGGTTCTAAATATTGGCGTAACTGAGAACGCAGCCGGGGACTATCTTTCATTTTGGTGGTAATTTCGGCAATTCCCCCAGGTAACGAAAACTTGGCTTCGGATAACTCGATGGGGGTTTGTAATAAATCACCAATTTCGCGAAACAAGTTGACAAAATAGGCAGGGTGTAGTCTAATTTTAACCGCTTCCAAACTTTCCGCCACCGATCGCGCGATCGCCAACAGGATATCTGTCACGTCAACGTCTGCCATTTCCAAGACATGGCTAGACTCAAAATACACAACATGACACCCCTGTTTCTCTAATCCCAGCTTGAGTTGCTGCAATTCCGTAGACTTGCCACAACCGATATGTCCGGTAAATAATTGGCAGGTTGGTTTATTGGGAGATAGGCGAGTAATGGTTCTGCCGATCTGCTTAATCGTATTGCCGCCACGCACCGAGGAAAAATCGATATAATACTTCTGATCCTGGGGATTGGCAAATTTCAGGGGACTTGGGTTACAGGCTTGATAGAACTGCGCGATATCCATGAATTTAAGTGGGTGGACACAATTATAGCACTACGCACTAAGGTTAGGGCATAAAAGAAAAATTCAAATCGCTCAATCCCTTTATTAGTAAGCTTTTGTCTTCACTATTGCCTATTGCCTATTGCCTATTCCCTCCCCGCGTAGCGCTATACTTCAGGTTAAGTGATTGGGATTTGAATCCAGAACTCTGTTCCTTGTCCCGGTTCCGAATAACATTTAAGAATACCGCCATGTTTTTCCACCACAATCTGATGACTAATGGATAAGCCTAACCCTGTTCCCTTACCCACTGGTTTTGTGGTAAAGAAAGGATCAAATAAGCGATCGCGCACGGTTTCGCTCATTCCCGGTCCATTATCGCGAATCCGAATCACCGCTTGATTATTCTCTACAACCTCGGTGCTAATCCAAATTGTTGGATTCAGGGTTGATTGAGTCTTTTCTGTGCCACTTTCCTCGGCTTTAATTAGACCATCGAAGGCGTCAATGGCATTGCTAATAATATTCATAAAGACTTGATTCAGTTGACCCGCATAACAGGCAACCACAGGCAAGTCTCCATACTCTTTAATCAACGTAATCCCTGGCGAATTCCCACAGGGTTTCATCCGGTTGCGGAGAATCAGTAAGGTACTATCAATGCCTTCATGAATATTAACTGGCTTCATTGCGGCTTGATCCAGCCGTGAGAAATTCCGCAAGGAAATCACGATCTCTTGAATCCGATCTGCCCCCATCTTCATCGAGGAGAGCATTTTGGGCAAGTCTTCGATTAGAAAGGATAATTCAATGTCTTCGATAAACTCTTGAATATCAGGCTGGGGATTGGGATAAGATTGTTGATAACATTCGATGAGTTGTAATAAGTCGCCAATATAGTTGGTTGTATGGCTGAGATTCCCGGTGATAAAGTTAACCGGATTATTGATTTCATGGGCGATTCCGGCTACCATTTGACCGATCGTAGACATTTTCTCGGTCTGAATTAACAGCGATTGGGTTTGCCGCAATTCGTGTAAGGCTTGTTCTAATTGATTTGCCTGGGTTTGAGCCGCTTGCGCCGCCGCCCGGGTTTCGGCAAATAATTCTGCATGTTCGATCGCGATCGCCAGTTGATCCACGACGGCTTGCAGTAATTTAACTTCCCGATCGCTCCATTGGCGCGAACCCTGATAATGACTACAGATAATCGCCCCCAGTTGTCCAGTTTTGGTTTGTAGCGGTAACACTAATCCGGAGGTAATTCCCCAATCGACGAGTAGCGATCGGGTTTCGGGGGCTAAGTTTTGGGTTTGGCTGACATCATCAATTCGTAGAGGATGTAATCGGTGAATAATGTCGGCTAAGGGGGCAAGTTGTGGCGGCAGACAGTCCCCTAGTAAACTGGGTAAATTGGGATCTCGTGCTTCGTGGGTAACGCTTAAACTGGGTTGATCGGTGTTGGATTTTAACCACAAAAAGTGACAACCGTCAACCTCCAACAATCCCCGAATTTCGGTGACGGCGGTTTCCAGAATCGTATCCAATTCTAAGGAATTGCGAATTTGGCTAGCTAACTGAAACAGTAAGGATTCCCGGCGACTGAGGAGTTCTTCGCGTACCCAAATCCGGTCAATAGCTACCGCGATCGCATTCGCGACCCATCCTAATACCCCTTGTACGATTTTAGAGAAGGGTTGGCGATTGTGTAAGGCAATAAACCCAACCAGACGAGATTCGACAATTAGGGGATAAATTCCGATAAAGGTTTTGTTGGACAAGTCATGTCCCGGCGTTAAGATTGGACGATGAATCGGCTTCAGGGTTTGGGCGACTTTGGCGATTAAGCCTTGGTTGGTGAGGATGCGTTGGGGAAAAAGGTGTGTGGGTAACTGTTCACCACTATTCGCCTGCAATGCTAAGACTAAGGGAACTTGTGTCTCATCGGTAATCCCCGCTACGGTCCAAATCCCAGCGCCCAGGGCGTTTAGATGACGGATCATGGCTTCGGTACAGCGTTTAAGGCTTTCGCCCAGACTGTCGTTTTGTCCGACGAGAACCGCGCCAATATCGGCTTCTAAGGTAGACAGACGCGATCGTTCCAGCAGACTAGCTTTGCGTTGTTTGGTGTTGGTAATATCACGGGCGATCGCATGGACAACACCCGCTTCGGCTAAAGGTAAACAGTTCCAAGCCAGCCATTTATATGATCCATCTCGACATCGATAACGATGTTCAAAGTAAATATCTGATGAACTCTCTAAAAGGGTTTGCCAAGCCGTTAATGTCGCCTTGTGATCATAGGGATGGACGAAATCGAGGAAGGCTTCGGAGAGGAATTCTTCTGGGTTATACGCCAGGGTTTTTTGAAAGGCGGGATTAATGCGTTTAAACTTACCATCGAAACCAATTACCGCCATTAAATCTGGTGAGAGGCGAAAAAAGCGATCCAGTTCAATTTTGGCTTGTTTTTGTTCGGTGATATCCTTACAAATTGAGATATATTCATAAGGGTTACCTTGGTCATCAACCAACGGCACAATCGTCGTATCCACCCAATATAGGTTGCCGTCTTTAGCACGATCTTGGATATCGCCTCGCCAGATTTTGCCCTGAGAAATCCTGTTCCACAAGTCCTGAAAAAACTGCGGCGGATGATAACCAGAATTGAGTAAATGATGGTCAGCGCCGTAAAGTTCTTCCCTTGAATAGTGCGAGATCTGGCAAAATTTATCGTTAACGTAACGAATTTTACCGTGAACATCGGTAATTGCCACAATTGACGCCTGATCCAGCGCCACCTTCATATCAACCAGGTTTTGAGGAGACGTTTGCAAGACTTTTTCTAGGCGTTGACACTGATGCACCTGGGTTTCCAAATCAATCACTTTCTTTTGCCATTCTAACTGGGCGATCGCCTGTCGGCTTAATGCGGTTAGGGCGTCTTTTTGTTGTCCGGTTAACTGTCGCGGTACTCGGTCAATCACTAATAAAATACCGACCGTTTCCTGTTGAGGGGTAACTAAGGGAACGGCGGCATAAAATCGGATCGGGAGTGACGGGATCTGAGACTCAGATAGGGCGAGAGTATCTTCGACCACTAATAACGGCTTATTTTCGGTGATTATCTCCTGGCGGATTTGGCGACAAAACTCTAAGTATTGCGGTGTGGAATCGGCGTCTAAACCCACCTGTGAAGGCAACAACTGACCTTTAGCATCACAGAGACTAATCAGGGCGATCGGAGTTTGGACAACGCTAGCCGCTAACCGAGTTAAATCGTCAAATGTTGCCTTAGCAGCCGAATCAATATAGCGATCTGGATAGAGTTGTTCAAGGTTGACTGTTGTGTTACTCAATACTAGCGTGTTCATTAAACTTAACTACTCCTTACCCTTATCAATGCCAGATGCACGAGTGTTACGTCCTTGCCATGGATATGATGACTCCAGTTTGATCGATGTTGTCGGGTTGAGCCAACCCTATCCTGGCTTCAATATAGGACAATGTGTACATAGCTTAAGCACATTAGGAAACTTTTGCTTAAAGAAGGGCTTTAGTGTACTATTCGGGTTAGCCCAACGAAATTCTGGTCTGCTCAAGGTCGGTATCCTTGTCCCTAAACCTACTCGTTGGTCAGGGTTGTCGCTACCCAAATTAAAGTCTATACCTCGATTCAGACTCCCGCTTTCCTGGCTATGCAGGTGCTGCTTAGAAAGAAAATTCACAATGTTTTCCCTATTCAATTGGTACCTTAACACCAAGGTAATACGTTTTATCACATAGCCACAAGGGAGAGGTTTTGTTCCAGGAAAGGGGTAGGGAAGAGAGGTTAACCATGTTTCTCCTATTTTGGTTTTGGCAACGTGCAAGTTTACGCTGATGAGGCGTTTACCGCTTCTGATCAGGGGCATTGTGTTACGATCTTAACCAATTTTAGGATAGCTTTACATTTTCTTCATAAAAACAGCTAGGGTGGAGGAATAACGGGTAATATCAAGTCTGGTAGCATCGTTATCGTTATTACTTATCGGTAAACGGTTAAAAGGGTAGAAAGCTGTAGACTAAAAATAATTAAGCATCTAGTTTAAATTGAGTCGAAGTGGTCTACCGAATTTGGCAACGTTGTTTTTGGGGAGTCTCACTGTTCCTCAGTGTCTTCAGTTTGGCGGTAGCGGTTGAAGCCCAACCTGCACCCGTGTTTCTTCCGTTTATGGGACGTATCCAAAAAAATTTGCCTGTGGGGTTAGCGATGCGCTTACCCACTGAGTTACGGGTGAATGATCGGTTGGATATTGATCCAAACCAACTGATTGTCCGGGTTTTTCCCTCCCAAGCCCCCCCAAGTTATATGGTAAGTCTGTTTACCTGCGATCGCAGCCCTCACTCCTGCTTACTGGGTAGCTTTTCGGTACACCCCAAGCAGTCGGCGAGTGCTCGGCGTGATCTCCAACGCCATGAAACCCTAGGCGATCGCATTACGTTAACGCCTACTGTGGCGGGATATCTGATTGAAGGACCGACTCAAAATCCCTCCTACCCTTTCTCAACCGTGATGTGGCAGCAAAATGATATGATTTATACGATTAGCTTTCCTGCCATTGAGCGACAGAATATTCTCTACATGGCGCTTTCTATGGCAAGGGAACCAGGGTTTTATCGTCGTTTTTAGGGAACAGGGAACAGGGAACGGGGAACAGAGAATTTATAATTGATTATTCAGGACTTGGCGAATGAGATCGGCTGGAACTTGATCGGTTATCGTTACCTCCCCAATTTGCGTAGGCAAAATAAATCGCACTTTGCCATCTTTGACTTTCTTATCGGTTTGCAAGGTATCAATAATTTCATCAATATCCAATCCCGGTGGTAACTGAGTCGGTAATCCGGCTTTCTCAATTAACGCCTTTTGACGTTCCGCTTCCTGAGATGTCCACATCTGAAGGTCTACGGCAATTTGACCCGCCGCAACCATGCCAATTGCCACGGCTTCGCCATGATTAACCACTTTATACCCGGTTAAACTTTCCACCGCATGACCAATCGTGTGACCATAATTTAAAATGGCTCTTAATCCGGCTTCTTTCTCATCCTGACTCACAACATCGGCTTTAGCTTGGCAAGAACAGGATAAAATAAAGGACAATAATTCCTCATCTAAATACCGCCGTTGGTCGAGACGCTTTGTACTCTCCAATTTAGTAAATAATTCAGCATCCCAGATGACGCCATATTTAATCACTTCTGCCATTCCCGCCCGTAATTCTCGTGGGGGTAAGGTTTGTAAGACGTGCGGATCAATTAACACAAAGCGGGGTTGGTGAAATGCACCAATTAAGTTTTTGCCTTGGGGATGGTTGACTCCTGTCTTACCGCCAATCGCTGCATCCACCATGGCTAACAGGGAGGTGGGAACTTGCACCACATTAATCCCCCGTAACCAGGTAGCCGCCGCAAATCCGGTCATATCCCCAATTACGCCTCCCCCTAATGCCACCATGGTTGAAGAGCGTTCTAAGCGGTTCTGGAGGGCAGCATCATGGATTTTTTGAATGGATTTGAGGGTTTTGTACCGTTCGCCTGCGGGTAAGGTACAATGAGACACCTGATAGCCGACTAACTTCAGCGCCGCGATCGCCCGTTCTCCATAGCGGCGAAAAATGGCAGGATTGGAGACGAGGAGAACCTTTTTCCCCAGTTTCAGCCGACTCATCCAGACGCCGATATCATCCAAGCTTCCTGGCGCGATCGCAATATCGTAAGACTGTGGCGGTACTTCAACCCGAATCACTGACTTCATCTGATTTTCTCTAGCAACTGTGGGCTGTATTTTATCCCACTTAATGATTTAATGGTCTAAAGTAAGACGTTTTTGAGAGAACGGTAAATGTCTGGATCTGGAATTATTGCCTACTTTTTAATCCTCGGTGGTGCTACGGGTGTCGCCCTAGCCCTGTTTTTTGGTCTCAAAGCGGTCAAATTGATTTAAACCGAGAGATGAGACCCAACAAATTCTGGTTGGGTTTCACGTCGTTCAACCCAACCTACTACTCATTTACCACCACCCGTCTAGGAGTATAGCCGTGAACTCAAGTTCCAGAACCCAAGCTAAAACCCGTTAAAACGGGTTAAAACCTCTAGTCAGCTTTAGCTGACTTTAGCTATCAGCCGGAAATTTATTTCCAGGCTGACTTGATATAGCAGTAGACACATCGATTAGTACAAAAACACTCCCTGGAGACGTTCCACCTGAACGTCTCTACGAATTTATAATGTCCTAACGGTCGATAGACGAACCCCAATAAAAATCGGTTGGGTTTCACTCCGTTCAACCCAACCTACTGGCGTGGCACAGCTAAAATTGTGGAGTAAATTTTACCATTGAATCGGGCGCACGCCATGCGCCCCTACGGTTTCTTTTCCGTAATTCTAATTCATCTTGCTTATACTAAATTCGGGTTAACTCCCCCGGTTATCACCCAGTCCGCGCAGGCGGACTTTGGCAAGTGTAGCAGCGATTTCAATCGCCTCCTCTTGCTCTAATACCAACGCGATCGCACCTCGAAAATCCTATTCAAACCTGGGTGGTTCTTGTAGCTGATTTTCCGAAAAACTGAGGGGACTATGGGAAGGGGGTAAACTATTCACTGTGGCAGGTGTGCGAATTCGTTCGAGCTGACTCAATGCCCAACGCGCTGTTTCCTGAACATCAGCCTCTGGATCATCTAAGGCATAGGATAATAACTGACTAATTTGTGCCACTAATTCATACATCAAGGTCACATCCCGAATTGCGTTTTTACGCACTTGGGGATTATCATCCTGTAGGGAAAGCGCTAATGCCCGATTCATCGGTTTAAGTGTCTTCATGCCAATTTGGGATAGCGCTTCTACAATTAAACTGCGCTGTTGAGAATCAGACTCTAGCATTAGATTCACCAACGGTTGTACCGCTCTGGAATCTCCCCGTTGTGCAAGTTCCCAAATCGCTTTGCGTCGTTTGGCAGGATCAGAGTCTTGTAAGTCTTTAATTAATTGATTCACCCCATTTTTTTTCGCTAGCCGATGCTTGGGTTTAGTCAGTGAGGTTCTAGGTGAGGGTTCAACAGGGGATGGCGATTCAGTCAGGTGGGAGTCAGTCACGCTTAATCCTGACGGATTGTATCCATTTTTATCGGCTTCAGAAGCAGGAGATGGGGTATCAACCGATGGGACGGGTGATGATTCTAGCCCATTGCTACTCGACATTACCATGGGTGTTTCCGGTTCCTCTGAAGGGGAAGAGGGCGGAGACTCCTCGGCTTCGGCAGAGGCTTGTCTTTTTTTCGGATTGTCTATTACTTTGAGTAAAAAGAATACAAATGCCCCAAATATGATTATGGTTCCAGACAAACCAGCGAGTATCCACAAGAGTTTTTGGCGCTGGTTGTTGGATTGAGCTTGTTCGGCGTTTTTGTTGTCCTCTTCCGCGTTTTCTGCTTCTGCGGAAGGCGTTTCTGGTTCGGGAACTTCCGCCGCCGCTGATTGCAGCTTCGTCCATGTCGTTAAACCAACAACACCATCAGCATCAAGATCAACTGATTCCTGAAATTCAATAACAGCCAGCCTAGTGCTGTCTCCATAGGCGCCATCAGGTTCACCTTCGTAATAGCCTAGCTTTTTCAGCCGCGTCTGCAAGGCTTGCACCGTTTCGCCTCGACTCCCCACTTGCAGGGGTAATTCCTCAATCCCTGTGGGACTCGGAGACTGGGCGAGGAGTAAGGGTGGGGATAGGTTAACCGATGAATGGGCGATCGCAGGATTTAATCCCACAAAAGAACCAATGCCCATAAACCCACCCAGGCAGGTCATGTAGGCAGCTAGAAGTACGGGGGAGCGATGGCAAGTCATAGGGAAATTAGGAACTTGAAGGGTTAGAAGCTGTTTGCTAATTTCTGGACACATCTAGACATTTCTTCCTGTTTGGGTACTTTTCACCCATAGCTGTAGCCATCCTTTCGATGAATTGGTTTTTCTACATATTCGAGTTTGATGCCAATGCGTTTTTTGCCAGTTGTCGGATAGATCTCACCTCTGCCGTTGCTGTATGGGCAAAGTCGAGCAACATAAGTTCCTGTGTTCACACCTTTTGGGATGACCGTTTTCACGATGTCGCCAGTACA